>JAJFFL010000263.1 GCA_021776705.1 Alphaproteobacteria bacterium | reverse complement strand
GTCGGCGCGGCCGATCGCATCCCCGACAAGATAGAGCGATCCGCAAATGACGACCCGCGGCGCCGCCTCGTCGGGGCTTGCGCGGCCGGCGGCAAGTTCGAGCGCGTCCTCAAGCGCGTCCGCCTCCACCGCCTCAAGCCCCTGCGCGCGCGCCGCCACGGCGAGATCGTGCGGTGTCGCGCCTTGGGTCGAGCCCGGCAAAGCGGTGCAAACGACGGTCCGCGCGAGGCCGGCGAAAGCGTCGAAGAATCCGGCCGCGTCTTTGTTGGCCTGCATGGCCACGACCAGCGCGATCGGCCGCGGGTCCTTGTCGTCGAAATCGGCGAGAGCGGCGGCGAGGGCCGCGGCGCCGAGCGCGTTGTGGGCCCCGTCGACCCACAGCTCGGCGTCGCCGGCGAGACCGGCCAACGGGCCCGCCGTGATCTTGTGGAGGCGCCCCGGCCAGGCGACGCTTTGGATTCCTCGCGCGATGGCGGCGGCGTCCGCCAAGCCTGCGGCCTGGGCCGCGGCGATTGCGACGCCGGCGTTGACGATCTGATGACCGCCGGCGAGCGACGGCGTCGGCAGGTCCATCACCTGGCCATGATCCTCGAACACCAGACGTCCGTTCTCTTCGCGAGCGGAAAAATCACGGCCCCACATTTGAAGGGCGGCGCCGATCTCAAGCGCCTCGGCGGCGAGGGCGGCGCGGGCGACGGCGTTCTGCTGACCGACGACGGCGGCGATGTCCGGCCGAAACACCCCGGCCTTTTCCGACGCGATCTGAGCGATGTCGTCGGTGAGAAACTCGACGTGGTCCACGCCGACCGCGGTGACGACGGCGCACGCCGGTTTGGCGACCACGTTGGTCGCGTCAAAGCGGCCGCCGAGCCCGACCTCGATCAAACAGAAATCGGCGGGCGTTTCCGCGAAGGCCAAAAACGCAGCGGCCGTGGTGATCTCGAAAAAGGTGATGGATTCGCCGGCGTTCGCCGCTTCGACTCGCGCCAGCAAGGCGAGCAGGGTCGCGTCGTCGATCTCTTGGCCGGCGACGCGGATGCGCTCGTTGAACCGCACAAGGTGGGGCGAGGTGTAGACATGGACCGTCTTGCCTGCGGCGTCGGCGAACGCGCTCAAGTAGGCGATCACCGAGCCCTTGCCGTTGGTGCCGGCGACGTGAATGACCGGAGGAAGCTTGTCTTGCGGGTCGCCAAGCGCGGCCATCAGGCGGCGCACGCGGCCGAGGCTGAGGTCGATCTTCTTCGGGTGCAAGTCGGCGAGGCGCGTCAGCGCGTCGGTCAGCGAGGGCTCGTCGGCGCTAATCGGCGGCTCCGTTGGTCGGCCGCGCCGCGCCGTTCGCTTTCTTCGCGACGCTCCGGCGTTCCGTCTTCATGAGCACGCGCAGCATCGACGACAGGGTGGGGCGCATTTCGCGGCGGTCGACGACGCGGTCGACCATGCCCTTGTCCAACAGATATTCAGCGCGTTGGAATCCTTCGGGAAGCTTTTCGCGAATCGTCTGCTCGATCACGCGCTGACCGGCGAAACCGACGAGCGCGCCCGGTTCGGCGAGGTGGATGTCGCCGAGCATGGCGTACGAGGCGGTGACGCCGCCGGTGGTCGGGTCGGTGAGCACGACGATGTAGGGCAGCCCGGCGTTGCGGACATCTTGCACCGCGAGAGTGGTGCGCGGCATCTGCATCAGCGACAGGGCGCCTTCCTGCATGCGCGCGCCGCCGGCGGCGGTGAACGCTACCAGAGGCAGACCGAGATCGACGGCGGTGTCGGCGGCTTTGATGAAGGCTTCGCCGGCCGCCATGCCGAGCGAGCCGCCCATGAAGGCGAAGTCCTGCACCAGGCAGACCGCGCCGGCGCCCTCGATCTCGCCGACGCCGATGGCCATGGCGTCGTCGCGTCCGGTTTTCGAACGGGCGGCCTTGAGCCGATCGACATAACGCTTGTCGTCTTTGAATTTGAGCGGGTCGCGCGCGACTTCCGGCGTTTCAACGGCGACGTATTCGCCGCGGTCGAATGTCAGCGCGAAACGGATATCCGGGCCGATTCGCATGTGGTGCCCGGCGGGCGTCACCCAGTCGTTCGCTTCGACGTCTTTTTGAAAGACCATCTCGCCCGACAGCGGGCACTTCACCCAAAGATTGTCCGGCGTCTCGCGCTTCCACGGGACCTTTTTCAGGCCAGGCACGGCGCGTTCGATCCAGCTCATGTCGTCGCTCCTGCGCGGGCGGCATGCGTCGCGTCGGCCAACCGAGAGACGAGAGCGAGGGCGGCGTCCAGCCCTCCCTCGTGCATCGCCTCGACGATCGCCGAACCTACGACCACCGCGTCCGCATGGCGCGCCAGCGACTCCGCATGTTCGGGAGCGCGCACGCCGAAACCCACCACGACAGGGAGATCGCTCTTGCGGCGGAGCCGTTCAAGGCCCTGGGCGACGACCTCCGTCGCGCCGGAGCCCGTGCCGGTCACCCCTGTCACTGAAATGTAATAGAGGAATCCAGTTGCCTTTTCGACAACGACTGGGAGTCGATTTTCATCAGTCGTCGGCGCTGCGAGCCGGATCAGGGCCAGATTCCGGGCCGCCATCGCGATTCTCAGGCCTTCGTCCTCTTCCGGCGGCAGATCCACGACGATCGCGCCGTCGACCCCGGCGTTCGCGGCTTGTTCCGCAAATCCGCCCCAGCTGCGACGGTGAATCGGATTGGCGTACCCCATCAGGATCAACGGCGTGTCCGGGTGCTCGCTGCGGAACCGGCGCGCGAGATCGAGCACGCCGTCGAGCGTCGTCCCGGCGGCGAGCGCGCGCCGCCCCGCCATTTCTATCGACGGTCCGTCGGCGGTCGGGTCGGTGAATGGAAATCCGAGTTCGACGACGTCGGCGCCGGCCTCCGGCAGTCGGCGCAGAAGCTCCCACGACCGCTCCAGGTCGGGGTCGCCCGCCATCACGTAGGCGATGAACCCGGCGCGGTTGTCAGCCTTGAGGGCGGCGAAGCGGACGGCGAGGCGCTCGCTCATATCTCCGCCCCCAGCGCGTCTGCGACCGTGAACACGTCCTTGTCGCCGCGGCCGCACATGTTCATGACAATGAGGCCGTCGCGACCAATTTTTTTCGCCAAGTCACCGGTGCGCGCCAGCGCGTGCGCCGGTTCAAGCGCTGGCAATATTCCTTCCTTGCGCGAGCACAGCTGGAACATCTCCAACGCCTCGGCGTCAGTCGCCGAGACATACTCGACGCGGCCAAGTTCCTTCAGCCAGGCGTGTTCGGGGCCGATGCCGGGATAGTCGAGGCCGGCGGAGATCGAATGCGCGTCGACAACCTGGCCGTCGTCGTTCTGCAGAATGTAGGTGCGCGATCCGTGCAGCACTCCCGGCGCGCCGCCGGTAAGCGAGGCCGCGTGCTTGCCGGTGGAGATACCTTCGCCCGCGGCTTCGACGCCGATCAGGCGCACGGCGTCATCTTCGAGAAACGCGTGAAACAGGCCGATGGCGTTCGAGCCGCCGCCGATGCAGGCGACGCAGGCATCCGGCAGCCGGCCTTCACGTTCCAGGATTTGCGTGCGCGCCTCATGACCGATCACGGCCTGAAAGTCGCGCACCATGGCCGGATACGGATGCGGTCCGGCGACCGTGCCAATGACGTAGAACGTGTCGTCGACGTGGGCGACCCAGTCGCGCATCGCCGCGTTCATGGCGTCCTTGAGCGTCGCCGTGCCGGATTTCACTCCGCGCACCTCGGCCCCAAGCAGCTTCATCCGGAACACGTTCGGCCGCTGCCGCCGCATGTCTTCTTCGCCCATGTAGACGATGCACGGCAGGCCGAAGCGCGCCGCCACGGCGGCCGTCGCAACGCCGTGCTGACCGGCGCCGGTCTCGGCGATGATTCGTGTTTTGCCCATGCGCTTTGCGAGCAGGATCTGACCGAGGCAATTGTTGATCTTGTGCGCGCCTGTGTGATTGAGCTCGTCGCGCTTGAACCAGATCCGCGCGCCGTCGAAATGCTCGGTCAGGCGCTCGGCGAAATACATCGGCGACGGCCGGCCGACGTAGTCTTTGAGGAACGCGTCGAACTCGGGCTGGAAGCCGGCATCGTCCTTCGCCGCCGCGTAGGCCTTCTCGACCTCGAGCACGAGCGGCATAAGCGTCTCGGCGACGAAGCGGCCGCCGAACGCGCCGAATCGGCCGTCCTTGTCTGGAACGGCGGACATCACGTTGGAGGGGCTCACGCGCGCGCCTCCTCGTCCGCTTGTTGGGCTGCCTGGACGAAGTCTCGGATCAACGACGCATCCTTGACGCCCGGCGCCGATTCCACGCCCGAGGAGACGTCCACCGCGCGCGCGCCGGTGACCCGGATCGCTTCGGCGACGTTGCTCGGTGTCAGGCCGCCGGAGAGCAGCCACGGCTTCGGCGCGTCCCAGCCCTCGAGGATCGTCCAGTCGAACGGCGCGCCGTGGCCGCCAGGGCGGTGGGAGCCGTCAGGCGGCTTGGCGTCGATGAGAAGCACGTTTGCGGCGTCGACGAACCTCTCGGCGGCGGCAAGATCGGCGCGCGCGCGCGCCGGCAGCGCTTTGGTCAGGTGGCGCGCGGTGTAGTTCTTGATCCACATCGCTTCTTCCGGCGACTCGCCGCCGTGCAATTGAATCCCGTCGATCCCCAGCAGGCCGTCCTGAAGGGCGAAGGCGACTTCCTTGGGCGGATCGACGACCACGAGCACGGTCTTGAGACCCGCCTTGGAGGCGTGCTCGGCGAGCGCGCCGGCCCGTTCCAGCGTCACGTGGCGCGGGCTCGGTTCGAAATGCACGAATCCCGCCCACGTCGCGCCGGCCGCCGCCGCCGCGTCGACGGATTTCTCATCCGTCAAGCCGCAGATCTTCACCTTGATCATGGCGCTGTGCTTAGACCTTGGGGCGGCGGGTTGGAAGGCTCAGCCTCCGCGTCGGGCTCCATCTCCGCCAGGATCCAGCGCACGAAGGCGGCGATCTTGCGCGAGTTCTTTCGCCGCTCGTCATGCACCAGCCAAATGTCGCGGTCCGGCAGCGACGTCTTGAACGGCCGGAGGAGGGTCCGCGCGGCGATCTCGGGCGCGAAAAACGTCGGCGACACGATCACCGCGGCGTCGTCGGACGACAGCGCCGCGGCGACTTCCATCTGCTGCGTCTGGAGTTCCAGGACGGTTGTCGCCGGTAGGGCGGCGTCGGCGGCCCCGGCGAGATCGAACCACTGCCGCCACCACGTGATCGGGCCGACGAGTCGGAATTTGAGCAGGTCTTCGGGCTTCACGATCGGCCCGCGCGCGGCGTCGGCGCGCGCCGGCACGAGCGGCGCGATCTTGTGTGACATCAAAAAGTGCGCCGTCAGCCCCGGCCAAGGACCTTCGCCCATGCGGATTCCGACGTCGACGTCCTCGCGGGTCAAATCCAGCATCCGCGGCGAGGTGTCGACGCGCACGGCGATATCGGGGTGGGCGACCTGAAAGCCGCCGAGACGCGGCGCCAGCCAGTTCGAGGAAAACGTCGGCAGCGCCGTGATGTTGAGGAGATGCTCCGAGGCGTCCTGCACATCGGCGAAGGCCCCACGGAGGATTGAGAACGCCTCGCTGGCCGCTCGCGACAGCCGCAGTCCCGTGCTGGTAAGCACGACCTGGCGGGGTTCGCGGCGAAACACGAGAAACCCCAGCCGGTCCTCCAAAACCTTGATCTGATAACTCACCGCGGCCTGGGTCATCCCGAGTTCGGCCGCCGCGCGAGTAAAGCTGCCCAGCCGGGCGGCGGCTTCAAACACGCGCACGGCGTTGATCGGGGGCGGGCGTCGGGCGGTTTTATCCATAAAGAACGCTTATGTGTGCTTATTGAAGTTCGCTTTGTGAATTCCCACAGCATCGCCCATCTTGGTTGGGAAGCCAAGGAGGCGATCATGTTTTTGAAAAAACGTACTTATGTCTCGTCTGTCGGCTGCGTGGCAGACGACAAGGCTCCCGCGGAACGCGATTCAATCTGGCGGCTCGCCGAAAAGGCGCGCCGGGCGGTATTCCCGGACGTCGGGTCGTCGCTCAACACGCGCCGCGAACGCCTGGGCGGGCATGCGGACTTCAACCGCAAGGCCTAGTCCGGCGCGCCCAGGCGATCAGGGTCGCGTGCAGCCGTTCTACTTCTTAAGCAGATCGCGGATTTCTTGAAGGAGTAGAATATCTTGCGGCGGGGGAGGCGCTTCCGCGGGCGCTTCCTCTTGCTTCTTCTTCATCGAGTTCAAGCCCTTGATAAGGAAGAACACGGCGAGCGCCACGATCACGAAGCTGATCACCGAGTTGATGAACAAGCCGATGTTCATCGTCACCGCTTCGGATTCGGTGGTCGCTTGACGCAAGGTGACGGCGATGTCGGAAAAGTCGACGCCGCCCAACAAGATTCCGATCGGCGGCATGATGATGTCGTCGACCAGCGATTTCACGATAGTGCCGAATGACGCGCCGATGATGATTCCGACGGCCATGTCGACGACATTGCCGCGCATGGCGAATTGCTGAAACTCTTTGAGCATGTCGCTCCCCCGATCCGCGCAAGCCGACGTTGCTCGCGGCGGTATTATGGGGTTGTTTTCAAAGCCGCGTCAAAGAGTTGAGAGTTCAGGCCGGTTCGTGCGATCCGCGCCGGACTTTCGACGCGTCGACCCTTTCACGCAGTTCTTTTCCGGCACGGAAGAACGGCACGTGTTTCTCTTTCACCTGAACCGACTCGCCGGTGCGCGGGTTGCGGCCTTCGCGGGCCGGGCGCTGGCGCACGGAAAAGGCGCCGAATCCGCGCAGCTCGACGCGATCGCCCCGTTCCAGCGCTTTGGCGATCTCCTCCAACACCCGATTGACCACGCGCTCGGCGTGCGCGTGCGTCAAATGAGGGTGTTCTTCGGCCAACGCCGCGATGAGCTCGGACTTGATCATGCGGTCGATCTCCTCGATGCCGTGGCGGAAGGATGCGGGGCGCAGGCGCGCCCCGTCAACCTCCATTTAATGTGGAAGGTGCTGTAAAAAAACAGGAATTAGGACGGCTTATCGTCCGTTCCATGTTCTTTCAGCGCCGCGCCGAGAATGTCGCCGAGCGACGCGCCGGAGTCCGTGGACCCGAACTGTTCGACGGCTTCCTTCTCTTCGGCGATTTCCAAGGCCTTGACAGACAAGGAGATTTTCCGAGTCGCCTTGTCCACGGTCATGACTTTGGCGTCGATCTTGTCGCCGACAGAGAAGCGTTCCGGCCGCTGGTCGGCGCGGTCCCGCGACAAGTCCGACTTGCGGACGAAGGCCTTGAGCGCGTTTTCCGCCCCGAACCGGACTTCAATGCCGCCGGTCGTAACCTCGGAGACTTCGACGGTGACCGTGTCGCCGCGCTTGTAGCCGCCTTCGTCAACCGGGTCGCCGGCGAGTTGTTTGACGCCAAGCGAAATCCGCTCTTTCTCAATGTCGATGTCGAGAACTTTGGCTTCGACCATGTCGCCTTTTTTATAATTCTTGATCGCTTCGTCGCCGGGAACCGACCAGTCGAGGTCCGACAGGTGAACCATGCCGTCGATGTCGCCGTCGAGCCCGACGAAGAGACCGAACTCGGTGATGTTGCGCACCTCGCCCTTGACGGTCGAGCCGGCCGGGTGATTGGCGGCGAAAGCGTCCCAGGGGTTGTCTTGGATCTGCTTCAAGCCGAGGGAGATCCGGCGTTTCTCCGGATCGACGTCGAGCACCAGGACTTCGACTTCCTGGCTCGTCGACACGATTTTGCCCGGGTCGATGTTCTTCTTCGTCCAGCTCATTTCAGAGACGTGGACGAGACCTTCGACGCCCGGTTCGAGCTCCACGAAGGCGCCGTAGTCGGTGATGTTGGTGACGCGGCCGGTGAACTTGGCGTCGACCGGATACTTGGCCTCGACGCCGTCCCAGGGATCCGATTGCAGCTGCTTCATGCCGAGCGAGATGCGCTGGGTCTCCGGGTTGATCTTGACCACTTGCACCTTGACCGTTTCGCCGACGGCGACGACTTGGCTTGGGTGGTTGACGCGTCGCCACGACATGTCGGTGACGTGGAGCAAGCCGTCGATGCCGCCAAGGTCGACGAAGGCGCCGTAGTCGGTGATGTTTTTGACCACGCCCTCACGGGTTTCGCCTTCGGTCAGCTGATTGACCAATTCGGCCCGCTGTTCGGCGCGGGATTCTTCAAGCACGGCGCGGCGCGAGACGACGATGTTGCCGCGCGGGCGATCCATTTTGAGAATGGCGAAGGGTTGATCTTGTCCCATGAGCGGGCCGACGTCGCGCACCGGGCGGATGTCGACTTGGCTGCCGGGCAGGAAGGCGTTGGCGCCGCCGAGGTCGACGGTGAAGCCGCCTTTGACGCGGCCGACGATCTGGCCGGTGACGGGGTCGCCCTTGTCGAAGGATTTCTCCAGGCGCGTCCAGGCTTCCTCGCGACGAGCCTTTTCGCGCGACAGAACGGCGTCGCCGAGCGCGTTTTCAATGCGCTCCAGGTAGACTTCCACGGTCGAGCCAGCCTCGACCAATTCTTTTTCGCCCTGGAAGTTGAACTCACGCAGCGGAATGCGGCCTTCGGTCTTCAGTCCCACGTCGACGACGACGAAATCGTTTTCGATGGCGGTCACCTGCCCCTCGATGACGGTCCCTTCTTGAAGGGCGCGGCCGGCGAAGCTGGCCTCGAGGAGTTCGGAAAAATCGTCTCGCGACGGGTTAAGCTCTGAAGTCACCGACATGCAGCACTGCTCCTACGTTGGTTGACGGCCGCCCGGTTGGATCCGGCGGTCTAGCCCCGCATGATGCGCGGCCTCGTGGGTCCACTCGTTTACTCACTGCTTACTCAGGCGTCCGCGCCGCCCTTCGGCCGCGCAAGGCGGACGAAATACGGCCGGCTGACACGACAAAGCGCCGTCCGGGGGTCTTCCCGGCGGCGCGTCTCGATCGAAAACTAAGCGCAGCCAAGCTCTTCGAGCCGCCGCGCCATATGTCGACGAGCCGTGTCGAACGCCGCGTCTATACTCATATGAGTCGTGTCGAGCAAGATCGCATCGTCGGCGCGACGCAGCGGGGCCGCCGCCCGTTGCCGGTCGCGATTGTCGCGAAGTTCCAATTCCTTGGCCAATTCCGCCTCATCGACGGTCGCGCCCATCTCCCGCAGCTGCGCGGCGCGGCGGGCGGCGCGCGCCGCGGTCGACGCGGTGATGAAGAACTTCAAGTCGGCGTCCGGGAACACGACCGTGCCGATGTCACGGCCGTCAAGCACCGCGCCGCCGGGGCGGTTCGCGAACGCGCGTTGGGCTTCCAGGAGAAGGCCGCGCACCACGCGTTGCTCGGCGACCCGGGACGCCGCTTGGCCGGTCTCGGCGTCGTGCAGCCGCGGGTCGCTCTGGTCGTCGAGGTCGATCTCCTTGGCGACCTTCAGCACCGCCTCGGCGTCGTCGAGATCGGCGCCGGCGTCGAGCGCGGCGCGGCCGACGACGCGAAACATCGCCCCCGTGTCGAGGTAGCCGATTCCGAATTCGGCCGCCAACCGGCGGCCGATCGTGCCTTTTCCTGAGGCGGCGGGTCCGTCCAGCGCGACGATCATTGGGGCGCATCGTCGAACATGGCGCCGAGGTCACGCAAGTCGTCGAAGAACCCGGGATAGCTCGTGGCGATCATCGAGGCGTCGTCGATCGACACCGGCGCCTTGGCGGCGAGTCCGAGGATCACCGCCGACATGGCGATGCGGTGGTCGCCGTGGGTCAACACATGGCCGCCGCCGGCGACCCCGCCCGGGCCGCGGCCTTCCACAACCATGCCGTCGTTGAGTTCGCGCACCGTCACGCCGTTGGCCTCAAGCATCGCCGCCGTGGTGGCGATGCGGTTGCTTTCCTTGACCCGCAATTCGTTGATGCCGCGCATCACGGTGTCGCCTTCGGCGAACGCGGCGCACACGGCGAGGATCGGGTACTCGTCGATCATCGACGCGGCGCGATCGGCGGGAACATCGACGCCGGAGAGAGCGCTCGCGCGGGCTTCGACGCCGGACGACGGCTCGCCGCCCCCGACCCGCGGCTCGCCCACGACCCTCACTTCGCCCCCCATCTCATGAAGAGTCTCGAGGAATCCCGTACGGGTCGGATTGACCAGCACATCGTCGAGACGAATGTCCGAGCCGGCCGTCAGCACGGCCGCTGCGGTCAAGAAGGCGGCCGACGACGGGTCGCCCGGAACGCCGACGTAGGAGGCTTCGAGCAGAAGAGGGCCCTCGATCCGCGTCCAATGCGACGCGTCGTCGTGCTCGACGTCCACCTCGACCCCGAACAACCTGAGCATGCGTTCGGTGTGGTCACGCGACTGCGCCGGTTCGATCACCTCGATGAGACCTTCGGCCGACAGTCCGGCGAGCAGGATCGACGATTTGACCTGCGCGGAGGCTTTCGAGCTGATCCAGGTCAGCGGCTTGAGCGGGCGGTGGCCGACGATTTTGGCGGGCAGGCGGTCGTTCTCGCACCAGGCCCCGGCGCCCATGGCGCGCAACGGCGCCAGCACGCGCTCCATCGGGCGCGCGCTCAAGCTGGCGTCGCCGACGAATTGGGCCTCGATCGGCTGGCCGGCGACGGCGCCCATGGTCAGCCGGCACCCGGTCCCGGAATTTCCGAAGTCCAGCGGTCCGCCCGGAGTTCGAAATCCGCGCTGGCCGGCTCCGTGAATGCGAAGGCCGCCGTCCGCGGTGTGTTCGACACCGGCGCCGAGCGCCTTCACCGCCGCCACAGTGCGCAAAACGTCGGTGCTTTCGAGCAGTCCGGAGACGCGCGTCTCGCCTTCCGCGAGCGCCCCGAAAAGCACCGCGCGGTGCGAGATTGACTTGTCCCCCGGCGGTCGGATTCGCCCGCGCAGATCACGGCATGGCCGCGTCGTCATGGGGCCGAGCGTGGTTGCGGTCATCGGCGGTCTTGAATCAGGTCGGGGGACGCCATGGATTTGCTTTTGACAGCGCCGCGCGAACATGGCAAGCGACCGCGCTTTGACGGCAGCGATCCCTTGCGGAAGGGGGCGACGGTGGCCAAACCCACACTGGGCGAAAAGCAGATCTGCCCGGAATGCGATGCAAAGTTCTACGACCTCGGCAAGCGCCCGGCGTCGTGCCCGAGGTGCGGGTGCAGCTTCGATCCTGTCGAGGTGATCGCGAAGGCGAAGGCGACGCCCGCGAAAGCGGCGGACGGCGACGACTCGGACGACGACGAAACCGACGACGTCGCAAGCGTGGACTCGCCGGATGCCGCCAAGGACGCGCCAGTCGTGGTCGTCGACGACGACGCGGCGGACGACGATGACGACGACGACAGCGACGTGCCGGAAGGCTTCTCCGAAGACGACGGGGACGCGGACGACGACGACGACAAAGATGACGGCGGCGTGCCGTTTCTCGAAGACGACGACGAGGAGTTCGAGGACGCGTTCAGCGCCGACGAAGACGATGACGCGCCATAGACGCAATCAGGCTTGATCGCGGCCGACTCGCCGCCTAGCTTCCACGCCCGCGCGCAGGGGCGGACAGGTTCGGGGCCATAGCTCAGTTGGGAGAGCGCTTGAATGGCATTCAAGAGGTCGGCGGTTCGATTCCGCCTGGCTCCACCAAACCTCTCGAACGTGTGACGAAAGCGGCCCCCTTCCGGGGCCGTTTTGCCGTCCGCGATAGTCTTGAACGCTCGTTAACCGGTCACCACGTCTACTGGTGAGGGACGTTGCCGTCTGCGACCTCGCAGACCGGCGTCTGAGGAGGTTTGCCATGACTGGACAAATCGCCAAAGCGACCTTGGCCGAGATGGGCGCGCCGAATCTGGTGTACGTCCGCGAAGTGCCGGCGCGCGAAATTCTCGAAGAAGTGACGTTGCCGAGCCATGTGCGCGTCGATCCCAACGCCACTTGGTACGCCGTGCACGCGTCCGACGGCGAGCGCTTGGCGGTGCTCGACGACCGGGCGGCCGCGTTCGAAGCGGCGCGCGAGCACGAATACGAGCCGGTCAGCGTCCACTGACCGGCCGATCACACTGAGTCGACTTCTGCCGCTTCGCCCGACAACAGCGCCTTGACGGCGTCGACGCTCGGCGCCGATCGCAGGCGGTCGCGCAAGTCTTCCCGTCGAAACGCCCGCGACACGCGCGCGAGCGCCTTGAGATGATCGGCGCCGGCCCCCAGAGGGGCGAGCAGCATGAAAATGAGATCCGCCGGACGTTCGTCGACGGCGTCGAAGTCGATGGGTTGCGCCAGCCGAGCGAAGACGCCGGTGATCTCCTTGAGGCCCGCGAGCCGCGCGTGCGGAATCGCCACGCCGTGGCCGACCCCGGTCGAGCCGAGGCGTTCACGTTCAAGGATCGCGTCGAACACGACTCGCGCGTCGAGACTCGTGATGTCGGCGACGGCTTTCGCGAGTTCTTGAAACGCCTGCTTCTTGCTGGCGACTTTCAAATTCACGATCACGCCTTCCGGCGTCAGGATGTCGGTGAACGTCATTGTCTCTTTTTTTGTTGCGGCGCGCCCTCAGGCGTTACGCGCCATTCGACCGATTCCGCTCCGGATCGACCCACCCCACGTGGCCGTCCGGGCGGCGATACACGACGTTCAACGCGCCATGCGCGGCGTTCCTGAACACGAGGACCGGGGCGCCGGTCAAGTCCAAATCGAACACCGCCATGCTCACGGTGAGCGTCGGCAGCTCCGCCTGACTCTCCGCGATGACCACTGGATCGCCGACAGCGTCCTCGGTCGAGCCTCCGTTCAGAGCGCCGGCGACGACGTCGTCGAACGACTCTTCGCGACCCTCGAAGACGGTGATTGCGGCCATGTCGGCTTCCGCGCGTTCGCGCGCCGCCGTGCGGTCCTTTATGCGACCCTTGTAGCGCCGCAAGCGTTTGTCGAGCCTTTCCAGCGCCGACTCGGCGGCGGCGTAGGCGTCGTTCGCCATGCCGCGCGTCTGCAGCATTACGCCGGAATCCAGATGAACCGAACAATCCACACGGAAGCCGTGGCCTTCGCGGCTGACCGCGACATGGGCGTCGCCCGGCCGGGTGGAGTATTTTCCGATTGATTCGAGAATTTGCGTTTCCACGCGATTTCGCAGGGCGTCGCTGACGTCGATGCCCTTGCTCACGATTTCGATGTGCATAAGCGTCAACTCCGTCGGTAGGACGGTGCGGGAGCGTCAAGCGCCCCCGTTGACCTGACTTGGTGACGGTACGCCGGCGCATAAAGAGGTGTCAAACGGGATGCGCTTCAGCTCGCCCGGCGGGCCATGCGGCGGCGCTGGACCGACGAGGGGATGTTCATCGCCTCGCGGTATTTCGCGACCGTGCGGCGCGCGATATCGACTCCGTCGTCGCGGAGAATTTCGACAATGCGGTCGTCGGAAAGAATCTCGTCGTGAGTTTCGCGGTCGATAAGATTCTTGATCTTGTGGCGCACCGCTTCCGCGGAATGCGCTTCGCCGCCGCCCGCCGACGGAATCGAGGCGGTGAAGAAATACTTTAGTTCGAACAGGCCCCGCGGCGTCGCCATGTACTTGTTCGAGGTCACGCGACTGACCGTCGATTCGTGCATCGAAATCGCGTCAGCGACCGTCTTCAGATTCAGCGGACGGAGATATTCCACGCCGTGCACGAAGAACGCGTCCTGTTGACGGACAATCTCGCTCGAGACCTTCAAGATCGTGCGCGCGCGCTGGTCGAGACTTTTCACCAGCCAGCTGGCGTTCTGGTGGCACTCGGAGATGAACGTGCGCTCGTTGTCGGAACGCAACGCCTTTGACACCTCGGCGTAGTAGCGCGCGTCGACGAGAACCCGCGGCAGCGTGTCGGAGTTGAGTTCGACCGCCCAGGCGACGCCGGCGGTCTCCCGCACGTAGACGTCCGGCTCGATCGAGATCGAGCCGTCGACGGTGAAGCTCAGGCCCGGCTTCGGCGTCAGGGCGCGGACTTCCGCGATCATGTCCGCGAGATCGTCGTCGTCGACGCCGCACAACGCTTTCAGGCCCTTGTAGTCGTGCTTGGCGAGGCGCTCGAGGTTGTTGACCAGGATCGCCATCGCCGGATCCAGGCGGTCGCGTTCTTTGAGTTGCAGCGCGAGGCACTCCTTTAGATCGCGCGCCATGACTCCGGTGGGTTCGAACGCCTGCATCACGGTCAAGACGGCGCCCACGCGATCTCGGTCGGCGCCGAGACGGAAGGCGAGTTCGTCAATGTCGGCGCGCAAATAGCCGTCTTCGTCGACGAGATCGATCAGGGCCGCCCCGATCAAGCGCCCGACCGGGTCGAGGCCGGCCATGGCCAGTTGGTCGGAGAGGTGGTTGGCGAGGGACTTGCCGGCGGCCGCGGAATCTAGCGGCGATCCGTCGTCGCCCGACGGCGCGCCGCCGCCGGTCGCTTTTGACCAATCCAGGCTGCCACCGGCGGAGGCCGGAACGTCGCTAGCGCCGGTTTCCGGGTGGAGGCTTTCGAAATCCGCGTCGATCGCCGCTTCGGCTTTGGCGCCGGACGCTGCGTCGCCCAAGTCCAATTCGCCGCGTTCGCCGAGATCTTTGACGGGTTCCGGCTCGTCGCCGCCGTCTTTGTCCGCCGCACCGTCGTCGCGGCGCAGAAGAGGGTTGCGTTCGAGTTCCGCCTCAACGAATTCGGCGAGTTCGAGATTTGAAAGTTGCAGCAGCTTGATTGCCTGCTGCAACTGCGGAGTCATGACCAGGGACTGGCCCTGTCGAAGCTCCAGACGAGGTCCGATGGCCATCCGCGACCTCCTAGTGGAACCGGTCGCCGAGATAGACCCGGCGCACATCGGGGTCGGCGCGCACGGCGTCCGGCTCGCCCTCGAACAACACTTCGCCGTCGTAGATGATCGAGGCGCGGTCGACGATCTCCAGAGTCTCACGGACGTTGTGGTCGGTGATCAGGACGCCGATGCCGCGCTTCTTGAGGTACAGGATAAGTTCCCGAATGTCGGCGACGGCCAACGGGTCGATGCCGGCGAAAGGTTCGTCGAGCAGAATGAACGACGGCCCGGTCGCCAGCGCGCGAGCGATCTCGACCCGGCGGCGTTCGCCGCCCGAAAGCGACAACGACTGGGCGCCGCGCAGATGTTCAATGTGCAGTTCGGCCAAGAGTCCGTCGACGATTTCACGGCGTCGGGACTTGTCGCGCTCGACGAGTTCGACCACGCCCATGACGTTCTGCTCGACCGTCAGCCCGCGGAAGATCGAGGCTTCCTGGGGCAGATAGCCGACTCCCAGGCGCGCGCGCTGGTACATCGGCAGTGCGGTTATGTCCTGTCCGTCCAGCATGATGCGTCCGTCGTCCGCCGAGATCAGCCCCGTGATCATGTAGAAACAGGTGGTCTTGCCGGCCCCGTTGGGGCCGAGAAGACCAACCGTCTCCCCGCGCTGGAGATGCAGGCTGACCCCTTTGACGACGGGGCGGCGCCGATAGGTCTTCTTGATCCCATCGACGGCCAAACCTTCGGTCTCCGGCGCGGGCGCGGCCATGAACCTGCGCCTGCGCGATCCGGTGGCCATTGAGCGCTCACGCCGCTTAAGGGGAGGTGAAGCCGTGTCCGTCATTCGTCGGCGCCGCCGTCGGCGTCGCCGTTTTCTTCAGGCGTTTCAGGTGTTTCAGGCGCATTCGTCGGAGCGCCGCCGGCGTCTTGATTCTCAACGTTCGTTGACGAAAAGACGGCGCGGACCCGGTCGCCGCCGCTGACTCCGCGCGACGAGGCCTCGGAATCGAGGAACGCGCGGCCAAGTGAAGGTTCGACGATAAGTTTTTCGCCCGTCAGCGTGTCTTCTCCGCGAATGAGGACCACATCCCCCTCGATCTCCATCCGGTCGGTTTCCAAAGAGTAAACGCCGCGTTGGCCGCGGGCGACCTCGCGCGGCGTGATGTAGGCGACCGACCCGGTCGCCACGATGCGGGTGATCTCGCCAGGCCCGCCGTTGGGGCCGGGCTTGAAGTAGACGTCCATCTGGTCGGCGACCAGCCGCGCGTCGCCTTGGCGGACGTCCACCTTGCCGATCCAGCGCGACACGCCTTCGGAGTCGAGAAACTCCGTGCGGTCGGCGGTGATGTCGATCGGCCCGCCTTCGCGTCCAATTTGCGCGGCGGCCGGCGCGCTTAAGATAATGGCCGCCAAAAGAACCAGGGGCAGGGTTCTCATGGTCCAGCGTCCTCGTTGGTTGTCTCGTCGCCGCGGAGGGGCGGCGGCTCGCGTCGTTTCACATTGATCCGCGCGACGACGTTGCCATCGAACACGACGCGCGAACCTCGCTCAAGGATCTGGAAGGATTGCGCCTGAAGTGCGCCCATCGGTCCAGATCCTGAAATCGGCGCATCTCCCATAACCACGCCTTCGCTGGTGCGGACGCGCGCGTGTTCGGTTTCGAACAGGTAGCCGTTGTCGGTCTCGAAGCGCACCTTGCCGTAGAGGTCGAGCGTGTTGGCGTCGCGGTCGAAGACTCCGCGTTCGGCGGTGACGGCGGAATCAGGATTCTCGCGATCTTCAAACACCAGTTTCGGATTCGCCAGTTCCGTGCGCGAAACCGACTCCGGACGCCGCGAGGCCGTGTCGGCGGTGACGACATAGGGGCTGCCGTTCGAATCCCGGCCGGTGAAGCGCGGATTGATCATTTCAATGGCGGACTCCACGCCGGCCGCCGGAGCGACCTCGCCGCTCATGGCGTTGGCGAGGATGTAGGCGCCGACGACGCCGGCGAGGACGGCCATCGCCAGAGCCAAAAGGACGCGAAACCTTCCGACTGTGCGCGTCCGCCTGAGCGCCGCATCGAGCGTCGTCGAACGTCGCGGTTCGAAATAGGTGTCTCGTCCGTCGAAGAGGACGACGGTCGCCGTCATGGAGCGTATCTCCGATCGCGCCGCCAGCGCCTGAAAACATGGAGGCGCCCGGGCCATTGGTCAAACGGCCGGCGCCGCTTGGCCGTTACGAGTGCGAGAAAATATCGACGTCCGGCCAGCCCGCGAGATCCAGCGCCGCGCGAGTCGGCACGAACGCGAAGCAGGCTCTGGCGAGGTCGCCGCGCTTTTCGCGCTCAAGCATGGCGAGCAACTGCTCGCGCAAAGCGTGCAAATGCAGCACGTCGGACGCCGCGTACTGCAGCTGCGCTTCGGACAAGTTCGCCGCGCCCCAGTCGGAGCTTTGCTGCTGCTTGGAGATTTCGACGCTCAGAAGCTCGCGGGTGACGTCCTTCAGCCCGTGCCGGTCGGTGTAGGTGCGCGCCAGCTTCGAGGCGATCTTGGTGCAGAACACCGGCGCGGTCATGGCCCGCAGATAGCGCAGAAACATGGCCACGTCGAAGCGGGCGAAATGAAAGATCTTTTCGACCTTGGGGTCGGCGAGCAGCGCCTTGAGGTTTGGGCAGTCGTAGTCGGGGCGGTTCAGCTGCACGACGTGCGCGTCGCCGTCGCCGGCAGACAGCTGCACGACGCAAAGCGGATCGCGGATGAGCGACAAGCCCATGGTCTCGGAATCAATGGCGACGCGCGGGCCGAGATCGAGGCCGTCGGGGAGGTCGCCCTTGTGAAGATGAATGGTCACGGCGCCTCGTCGCTCAACCTGGATTGATGTGGTGCCCAGGAGAGGACTCGAACCTCCACGTCCGTACGGACACCAGCACCTGAAGCTGGCGCGTCTACCAGTTCCGCCACCTGGGCAGGTCGCGAGGCGGGTGAGATACGGGAAGGCGGGGGCGGGGTCAATCGGAGGCTTGCCGCCGGTCGCGGTCTCGGCCATGTCACTGCGATCAGATCAATTTCGGGCGAAGGCGATGCGGGCACTCACGGTTATCGGGGCGGCCGCGCTCGCCGCCGCCTATGCGGCGATTTGGGCGTTCGCCGGTGTCGACGTGGGGACCGCCGCCCAGATGTGGTTCATCCCTCTGGTCGGCGTATTCGGCGCCATGATCGCGAGCGCGACAGGCGCCGGCGGCGGGATCGTGTACATCCCGGCCTTCGACGCTTTGTCCGATTCGGGGGTGGTTCAGATCTCGGCCGCGGGCGTCGTCGCGTCAAGCTTCTTGATCCAGTGTTTCGGCATGAGCACGGGCACGCTGACGTGGCTCAACCGGCTGTTCGGCCCGCGGCACCCGGAAGACCTCGACTTCCCGGTTCGCGCCTTCGTCACCGTCATCGCCCTGGCGCTGCTGCCGTGCGTGCCGGGCCTGCTTGCCGCGCAACGGCTGATGACCGTCGACCCGCACGTTCTGTTGTTTTGGTTCAAAGGCTTTTCACTGATCTTGGGCGTCGGCTTGTTGATGTCCATTCCGCTGCGCGGAACCGGTGAGCGCCGACACGTCCTGTTGCCCGCGGACGCGACCGCGGTCTTCATCCTCGGCGCCGTGGGCGGGCCGATCACGGCGGCGTTTTCGATCGGCGTCGGGGAATTCATCGCGCTCTACCTCTTGATCCGCGGTTACCCGTTGCGGGCGACGGTGGCCGCCGCGGTTGTCATCACGTGCGTCACCGTGATCGCGGGAGCCCCGCATCATGTCGTGAACGGCGACGTGCCGTGGGAGGTCGTCGCCCTGGCCGCGCCGGGCGTGGTCGTCGGCGGTTTTTTGGCGCGGCGCGCGGCGTACGCCTTGGGCGAGAAACGCCTCAAGGTCTTCGCCGGGCTTTGGATCGTCGGCTCAAGCCTCTATCTGATGGCGCTCAACCTCTAGATCGCCGACCGGCGACTCGTGGACACAGGGCCCGAAGTTTGGTCTATCGCGTCCCGGACGGAACGGAGACTCACATGAGCGGCGAACTCGTCACCGTCTTCGGCGGTTCGGGCTTTATCGGAACTTACGTCGTGCGGGCCCTGTGCAAGCGCGGCTATCGGGTGCGCGTCGCCGTCCGCTCGCCGCACACCGCGCCCGAGCTGCGCGTGATGGGCGCGGTGGGTCAGGTTCAGCTCGTTCAAGCCAACGTGCGCGCTCCCGAGTCCGTCGCGCGGGCGCTCGAGGGCGCGGACGCCGCGATCAATCTCGTCGGCGTGCTGTATGAAGGCGGCCGACAGCGATTCATGTCGGTCCACTCTCAAGGCGCGAAGAACGTCGCCGAGGCCTGCCGGGAAGCTGGGATCGAACGCTTCATCCATCTTTCGGCCATCGGCGCCGACGCAAACTCCGACTCGCTCTACGCGCGATCGAAGGCGCAAGGTGAAGCCTTCGTGACGGCGGCCGTCCCGACCGCGACGCTGCTGCGGCCGTCCGTGGTGTTCGGGATTGAGGACCAGTTTTTCAACAAGTTCGCAGACATCATGCGCTTCGCGCCGGCGATCGTTCCGCTGCCGCTGCTGATGGGCGGGGGCAAATCCAAGTTTCAACCCGTCTACGTCGGCGACATCGCCGAAGCGGCGATGCGGACGCTGGAACGGCCGGACGCGCGAGGCCGGACGTTCGAACTCGGCGGACCGCAGATCATGTCGTTGCGCGAAGTGCTGCGTTTCATCCTTAAGGTCACGGATCGCAAGCGGATCTTGATGCCAACGCCGTGGTTCGCCGCGTACCTCTTGGGCATGATGGGCGAGTGTGTCGGCTTGGCGCCGTTCTTCGAGCCCTTCCTCACCCGCGATCAGGTTCGCCAACTTCGGCGCGACAACGTCGTCGGCGCCGGCGGGGACGACGTCGGCACGTTCGACGACCTGGGCGTCTCTCCGGAGACGGTGGACGCGGTCGTTCCGGCCTACCTCGAACGCTTCCGCAAGTATGGCCAATTTCACGAAAAGGCGGCGTGAGCGCCTGACGCCGGCGTCAGGCCGCGGCTTGGCCTTGGGTGAGCCACCACAGGAGAAACGCCGCGATCGCCAGACGGTAAATCACGAACGGCAAGAAGCCGATCCGCACCACGAATTTCATCAAAAACCAGATCGCGGCCCAGCCGGCCACGAATGAGAACGCAAGAACGACAAGCGCGTCGGCGGCGGTCACAGGAATCAGGGCGCCGTCGGCGGCGACGGCGTTGGCCCCGTGAGTCATCAGCTGCAGCGTCGCGTAGCCGCCGGCGGCGATGAACAAGGGCAGGCCCGCGAGCATGCCGAAGCGGGCGGCTTCGTCGCGTTCAAAACCAAGAAACCGGCCCGCCGTCATGGTGATCCCGGACCGGCTGGTGCCGGGAATGAACGCCAGAGCCTGGGCGAGACCGACGATCGCCGCGTCCTGCCAGCGCATCACGTCAAGCCGCCGGTCGCGTTTGCCCACCAGATCGGCGACGCCGAGCAGAATGCCGAAACCGGCCAGCGTTCCAACGATGATCGCCGGGTTGCGCAGTATTTCTTTGAGGTCGGTCATCGCGAACGTGATTCCGAACGCGAGGCCCGGCGGCGTCGCCAACGCGATGAACAAGAACAACTTCGCGTCCGGTGTGACTCGAGTGCGGACGCCGTCGACGTCCCGACCCAAGACGACATCAAACCCGCCGCGAACCAGCCGGACGACGTCGCGGTGAAAATAGGCGACCAGAGCGCCAGCCGTCCCAAGATGCGCCATGGCGTCCACCAGCGGTCCCTGGTCGGGCATGCCGAGCACGTCGGGCACCCAGATCAGGTGGCCGGACGACGAAATCGGCAGCCACTCCGTGATCCCTTGAATGACGGCGAGAAGAATGAGCTGAAACAGGGTCATCGCGGCGGCGCTCCGATCACGGTCGGGCTACGGGCTACGCCGCGCCGCGCTTCGACGCCAGAGCCGCGGGCCAAAAAAGTGGGCGGCCCGAAGGCCGCCCCGTCGTTGTGAAACGTCCGCGTTCATGTCGGCGGATAAACCGTTTCCGGCTTTAGTCCGTCAGCGCGGCCAGCGCCGCCGCGAGTTCGTCGGCTTTCGCTTCCTTCTTCGCCGCGCACAAGGCGACAGATTCCATGTTCTGCGCCATCGCCAGCTCATAGCCTGGAATCAGGTCGGCCTTCGACTCGACGAACGCCTTGATCTCGTTCGCCTTGTCCATGTCGCAGTAGACGCTGACCAAGCCGCCGGCCCCGGCCCGCCACCCGGCGGGCATCTTCGCGACGAACGCGTCGAAGTTCGCCTCAAGCCAATTGAACGTCGCGTCCTTAGTTTCGTCCTGACCAACGAGTCCGAACACCAAGCTCGCCATTTCGCGGCCGGTGAACACGTCACCGTTCAGGGCCTCGTCACGCATCCGCGCGGCGAGTTCGGGATCCCAGCTGTTGGCCAGTCCGCTCAGAATCGCCGCCTTGAGTTGCGGCGACTTGCTGGCCGCGAACACGGCGATCGCCTTGTCGTAGAATGCTTCGCCCTCGATCGCGATCGCCGCCGTGACGGCCTCGTTGATCGCGTAGCCGGGAAGGCCCGCCGCCGCCGCGTCGCCGCCGTTGTCCAGCGTCGCGTTGATCCGCGTGGTGAGTTCCTGCATTCGCGTCTGATCGCGCAGGTCGAACACGAGCGCGGCGGAGATTTGCTGCGCGAAAAGTTCGGCTTCGCCGCCTTCGACGTCGCCGCTCCACTTCGGCTTGATCAGCTTGGCGGCGAAGGCGCGCAAGTCGTCCTTGGCGTCGCCTTCGAGAATCCCGCCCTGGCTGTTCAAGCTTCCGCGCGCCGCCGAGGCGACATCGGATTCGTTCGACGCCATCACAAGCCGAATGCCTTGCAGAAAATCCGTGGCGCTGACTTCGCCGGCGTTGAACGCCGCCGAAAGGCTGTCTTCGAAGACCAGCTGTTCGCTGACAGGCAGATCCGCGAGGTCCGCACGCAGGCTCGCCCAACCCTCTTGGTCGGTAGAGAATCGATAGTAGCCCGCGCCCTCGGCGTTCGGGAAAATCGAAACCGGGCAGGCGTCCGTCTCGAGTTCAAGGACCCCTTCGTCGTCGGCCAGCAAGCCGCAGCTCTTCGCGCGATCGCCGTCGGCGCCGTAGCTCACGCAGACCGGAACCTCCCAGCGCCGGTCGGCCGGGATCGCCGAACCGAGCGGACGGTACGACGTCTGACTCACCCGCGCGATCGGCGCGTCGCCGGTGCAGTCGAGCGTCGCCGTAACGAGCGGAATGCCGGGCTGGGTGACGAAAGACGTGAACGACGAGACGACTTCCGGCTTGCCGGAGCCTTCCGCCAGCGACTCGGCGAAATCGTTGAAATCGGCGACGCCGTCGGCGAACCGTTCCATGTGCAGCTGCACGCCGCGGCGAAAGTCTTCTTCGCCGAGGTAGCTCTCGAACATGGCGAGCACGCCGGCGCCCTTGTTGTAGGTGATGCCGTCGAACGCATTGCCGATGTCTTCGGTGCGTTCGATCGGCGTGCGGATCGAGCGCGCCGTGGCGAGCGAGTCCGCGCCCATCACGCCGAGCGCGTTCTTCAGCGTTTCGCGGTCGTAGCCGCCGTCCGGGTCCCAGGCGTCCGTGGCCTTGTCGCCCATCCACGACGCGAAAGCCTCGTTCAGCCAGATGTCCGTCCACCACGTCGGCGTCACGAGGTTGCCGAACCACATGTGCGCCATCTCATGTGCGTGGACGAGCGCATATTGACGCTTGGCGTTGTAGGACGCGTTGTCGTCGATGAGCAGCAGGGTTTCCCGGTACATGATCGCGCCCGGGTTCTCCATGGCGCCGGCCGCGAACTCGGTCGGCGCGATGAGGTCGAGCTTTTCGTATGGATAGGCGATGCCGAAGTAGTCTTCGAGCGCGGTCAGAAGGCCGGCCGTGTTCTCCAGCGCATAGCCGATCTGCTCGCCCTTGCCCTTGGCCGCGACGCCGCGCAGCGGCACCGCGTGATCGCGCACCTCGTTTGGCGACATGTCGTCCCACGCGACGACGTCGTAGGGGCCGACGGCGACGGCCAGGACTTCCGACGGCAGCGGCCGCGAATTCTTGAATTCATGCCGCGTCCAACCGTCGCCGAGGTCGGTGGCGGACTCTTCCGGCGTATTGACGATGACGACGTCGCCGGAACGCGCGGTGATCGTAAAGTCGTATGGAATTTTGAATCGCGGCTGGTCGAATCCCGGCGCCATGCGGCGATAGTCGGAATCCTGCATTTGCGACGCGAGGTACCGCTCGTCCGCGTCTGCGGTGACGTAGAGTCCGGCGAGCGTGGTGTCGAAGGACGCGTCGTAGTCGAACGCCAGCGTGCCGTCGCCTTCGTGGGCGCGTTCCAGACGCACGGCGGCGACGCCGCTCGGCAGCACTTCTTCGTAGGTCGCCGCAATGGACTCGCCGTCGGCGGTGCGCAGTTCGACCCTGGAGACCGTGAGGCCGCGGCCGTGAATCCAAATCAAATCTGTGGCGCGATTGAGCGTCAGGTCGATCTCGGCGACGCCGGAAAATCGATCCTCGCGCGGGTCGAGGCGCAAATCGAGGCGCGCTGCGGTCGGCGTCGCGCGGTCGTCGAGTTCACCCACAGGCGCCTCGTCGGCGGATTGATAGCCGAGAGCGGGTGCGGAAACGCCGAGCCCGGCGCCCGCGATCAGTGCGGCCGCCGCTGTGGCGGATAGCAGGTTGCGAAGCATGTGAAGTTCTCCCCAAGAATTCGGTTGCAGCGCCACGTTTCCGGGTCCGCACCCTACGCCTGTCGGACGACGCCGGTTAGTTAAGCGGCGTTAACGATTGGATGCCGCGGTTTGACCGAACGGATGCAGACGCGAATAGTGCACCGCACAATAAAATGAGCCGCTGATGCCCCACGATCACGCGCACGCATCGCCCGGACGCATCGCGCCGTCCGACGCCGCCAAGATCACGGCGCGCATCACCTGGTTCTCCGTGGGCGCGGCGATCTTGCTGTCGGCGGTCAAGCTCGCCGCGGTGATCGCGTCGGGCTCGGTGGCCCTGTTGGCGTCGCTCGGCGACTCCGCGCTCGACCTCGTCGCCGCCTTGATCACGTTTTTCGCCGTGCGCTACGCGGCGACTCCGGCGGACAAGGAGCACCGCCACGGCCATGGAAAGGCGGAAGCGTTCGCCGCGCTGATGCAGGCCGGCATCGTCGCGATTTCGGCGACCTTAATCGCGCGCGAGGCCGCCAACCGCTTCTTGTCGCCCGACCCGGTGGAACAGACCGCCTGGGCGCTTTCAGCCATGGCGGTGTCGATTGTCGTGACGATACTCCTTGTGAACGCCCAAACCCGTGCGGTGAATCAAACCGGCTCCGTCGCCGTCGTCGGCGACCGCATGCACTACGCGTCCGATCTGGCGGCGAATTTCTCCGTCATCGTCGCTCTCGTGTTGGCGGGTTACCTCGGCGTGCGCTGGGCCGATCCGGTGGTCGGACTCGGCGTGGCACTTTGGCTGCTGTGGAGCGCGTGGAACGTCGCCAAGGGAGCGCTCGACCAGATGATGGATCGCGAACTGGCGGACGAGGACCGCGATCGGATCCGGGCGCTGGCGGCGGCCGACCCAGCAATCCTCGGGGTCCACCAGTTGCGCACCCGCGCCGCGGGGCCTTTCGTGCACATTCAATTTCACGCCGACCTGCCGCCCGGCATCACCCTCGACGAAGCGCATCGGGTGATGGTCGCCGCCGAACGGCGGATCCTGGACGCCTACCCGGGCGCCGACGTGCTGATCCACCCGGATCCCCACGGCGAAGCCGAACCCCACGGCAACCCCCACATGCGCGCCGACCCTGGCTGAGCCGTTGCGACGGATCGCCGTCGTGCGCGATCGGCGGTTTTTGCGCTATGGTCCCGGACGGTCGAAATTTCGCGACGGCGTACGCGCCCGCACTCGTAGGCGGGCCGCGTGACGCCAACGAAAGGCCGGCGAGGGTGTGATGGGGATTTTCATGAACGGATCTGCTTTTTTCGCGGCCGTCGCCGCCGCGGTCGCGGCCGGCGGGGCGGCGCACGGACAGCTTCCGGACGTCGATCAGAGCTATGAGATTCACGTCGCGCTCGACATGGAGACGCGCAAGCTGACCGGCCGCGAGCGGATCGTGTGGCGCAACCCGTCGTCCCGCCCCCTCGACCGGGTGCAAATGCACCTCTACCTCAATGCGTTCTCGAACGCCTCGTCGACGTGGCTGACGGAAGGCCGCCTCGGCCAGGGGCTGCGCTTCGACGACGATGAGCAATGCCCGGACGCCTGGGGCTACAACGAACCGTCGTCGATCCGCCAAGTCTTCGTTTCCGCTGCGGCGGCGAACCTTGCGCGGACGGACCCCGGCGCTGCCGGAACGCCGCTTCCGGCGACCCGGGAAATGACTGTTGAGGAGGCGGCCTGGACGCCGATCCAACCTGACGACGGCAACCCGTTCGACCGAACGCTGATCGAGGTCGCTTTGCCGCAGCCGGTCGCGCCGGGAGACGAGGTCGTCCTCGAAATTGATTTCACCGCCCGACTTCCGAAGCCGCCTTTTGCGCGCACCGGCTGCATCGACGACATGTGTTTCGTCGCCCAGTGGTTCCCGAAGCT
>JAJFFL010000262.1 GCA_021776705.1 Alphaproteobacteria bacterium | reverse complement strand
TCGCCCACGAGGTCGGCCATCACGTGCAAAATCTTGAGGGCGTGCTGGCGTGGGCGACGCAAGCCAAGCGCGGCGCCGGAGAGCAGCTGCAAAATCAGATCCAGGTCCGCGTCGAGCTGATGGCGGACTGCTACGCCGGCGTCTGGGCCAAGCGCGCCGAGTCTTTGCCCGGCGTCGAGCTCGAAGCCGGCGACATCGAAGAGGCGTTGCGCGCCGCCCACGCGGTCGGCGACGACACGCTTCAGAAGGCGGCGCGCGGGCGGGTCGAGACCGAAAGCTTCACCCACGGATCGGCGGAACAGCGCATCCGCTGGTTCCGCAACGGCTACGCCGCCGGCGATCCGGCCGTCTGCGACACCCGCACGCCGGCCTACGCGGCGCTGTGAGCGACCCCGTCCTCTGCGCGTTCGCCTTCGACGGCGCGGGCGGAGTGACGACCGCCGACGCCCAGGCGCTGAAGACCGCCGACGGCGGCTTCGCCTGGGTCCATATCGACGCCGCCGACCCCGGCGCGCGGCCGCTGCTGGCCGAGACCCTGGCGCTCGACCCGATCGCCGTCGACGCGCTGCTCGCCGCCGACACGCGCCCGCGCTGCGAACCGCGGTCGGCCGGGGTCACGCTCAACCTGCGCGGCGTCAACCTCAACGAAGGCGGCGACCCGGAGGACATGGTCGCCCTGCGGATGTGGATCGAGTCGCAGCGGCTGGTGACCGCGCGCCTGCGCCGTCTGCGCGCCGTCGACGACGTCCGCGACGCGCTCGCGCGCGGGGCCGGGGAGGCGCGGCCGGGAGGCCTCGTCGCCGCCGTCGCCTTGCGCCTCGCCGACCGTATGACTCCGACCATCGCGGCCCTCAACGAGGCCATCGACGATCTCGAGGACCGCGCCCTCGACAACGCCACGACCAGCCTGCGCGGCGACCTCGCCGGCCTGCGACGGCGGGCGATCCTGTTGCGCCGTTACATGGCGCCGCAGCGCGACGCCCTCAACCGCGCCTCGCTCGAGCAAGGCGCCTGGCTCGACGACCGCGACCGCGGCCGTTTGCGCGAAGCCGCCGACGCCGCGGCGCGGATCACCGAGGAACTCGAAGCCGTGCGCGAACGCGCCGCCGTCGTCTCGGAGCAGATCGCCGACGCCCGCGCCGAGGCGATGAACCGCTCAATGCTGGTGTTGTCGGTGGCGGCGGCGATCTTTCTGCCGCTCGGCCTGATCGCCGGCATGATGGGCATGAACGTCGGCGGCCTGCCCGGCGTCGACGTGTCCTGGGCCTTCGGGGCGGTCACGGCGGTCCTGATCGGCCTCGGCGCGGTCGGCCTTTGGACGTTCCGCAAGCTCGGCTGGGTCTGAGCGACGGAACCGCCGCTGCGGCGCGTTTCATCCCCACGTCACGATCCGCCGCGTTAACGAAATGGTCGCGGAATCGCGTCCGGATGGTCGCCGCCGCCTGAGGACGAGGGAGCGCCGATGGACGAACACCGCGAAGCCCTGCTCGACGAACTCGCCCGGATCGAATCCGAACTGCCCGAGTACGAAGCCGACGTCGCCGGCGTCCGGCGCATGTTCGGCGGCTGACGGCGCGCACACGGGAATTTTCCAGGCGTTGCGAGGCGCTGCGCCCGGGATGACGGCTGGAAAATCTAGTCGATCCCGCCGTCTCCGCCGCCCCTCATGCTGAGGAGCCGCCGTCCGGCGGCGTCTCGAAGCACAGGAGGTGGTCGCGCGATCCGCTTTCGCCGCCAAGCAAGCCTGCGCCGCCGCCTCAGCATGAGGGGCGGGGGCGGGTGGCGCGCGCCGCCGCCATCTGGCGGCGGGAGCCGAATGCGCGACGAATATTGATTTCGACCCATTGAAGCTGCATTGCTCGTTCAGCGTCCGGCGACGTCGGGCGCAGGCCACGCGTGAGGAGACGGCGATGACGGTCAAGTTTCTGATTTCGGCGGCGGCCGCGGCGGTTTTGACGTCGGCGGCGGTTCAAGCGCAAGACCTCGCGACCGGCGACGACGCCGCGCTCGAGATCAAGGAATGGCGGGTCCCGGACCCCGGCAGCCGGCCGCGCGATCCGTTCGCCGTCGACGCCGACACGGTGTGGTTCGTCGGCCAGGTCGGCGACTATCTCGGCCGCCTCGACCTGGCCTCGGGCGAGATCGAGACCTATCCGCTGCCGGACGGGACCGGCCCGCACAACCTCATCGTCGCCGACGACGGCGGCGTCTGGTACGCCGGCAACCGTCAGGGCTTCATCGGCCGCTTCGACCCGGCGACCGGCGCGCACGCGCGCGTCGAAATGCCCGACCCCGCCGCGTCCGACCCGCACACGCTCGTCTTCGACGCCGACGGCGACATCTGGTTCACGGTTCAGATCGGCGCCTTCGTCGGCAAGTTGACGGTCGCGGACCGCTCGGTTGACCTGATCCCGGTCCCCGGCGACCGGCCGCGACCCTACGGGATCGCGATCGCGCCCGACGGCGGCGTCTGGGTGGCGCTGTTCGGAACCAACAAGCTGGCCTCGATCGATCCGCAGACGCTGACGCTGACCGAGCACGAACTGCCGCGCGCCGGCGCGCGCGCCCGGCGGCTCGAAGTCGCGCCGGACGGCCGCGTTTGGTACGGCGACTACGCGGAAGGCTACGTCGGCGTCTTCGATCCCGACACCGGGGCCTTCGACGAGGCGAAGCTGCCCGTCGACGGCTATCCGCAACCCTACGCGACCGGCCTCGACGCCGACGGCGTCTTCTGGTTGGCGATGTCCGGGATCGACCCGAACCGCCTCATCGGCGTCGACACGGTCAAGCACGCCGAGGACGGCGCGTTCGCCTTCGAGCGCGACACCGCCGTGCCGTCGACCGGCGGCACGCTGCGCCACATGCACTTTCACGCGCCGACCGGCCGCCTGTGGTTCGGCGCCGACGCCGGAACGGTGGGCTACGCGCAGGTCACGGCGCCGGCGGCCGACGACTAGCCGGCCACGCGCCGGCGACGTCGCCTACAGCCGCTCCAGGAACTTGATCAACCGCTGCATGTCCTTCGGCGGCTCGGTCTCGAAGCGCAGGGCGGCGCCGGTCGTCGGGTGGACGAAACCGAGCACCGCGGCGTGCAGGGCCTGGCGCCGAAAGTCCTTCAGCTCCTCGCCCGCGGGGGTGACGATCTTGCGGAACGCGCGCTGCTTTCCGTACAGCGGGTCGCCGAGCAGCGGGCAGCCGACGTGCGCCATGTGGGCGCGGATCTGGTGCGTGCGCCCGGTCTCCAAGGTGCAGGCGACGAGGCTCGCGGCGGGCGTGCCGACGGGTTGGTCGGGTTCCTGGCCGTAGATCGCGCGGGTCTCATAGTGCGTCACCGCATGCTTGCCCTTGCCGCTCGCGGCGTCGCGCACCACCGCCATCTTGCGGCGGTCGCCGTCGGAGCGGATCAGGCGCGTGTCGATGGTTCCCGACCGCGGCCGCGGGGCGCCGCGGCAGACGGCGAGGTAGACGCGTTCGACGTCGTGCTTGGCCCACAGCTGCGACAAGCCCTGGTGCGCGGCGTCGGTCTTGGCCACGACCATGACGCCGGAGGTGTCCTTGTCGAGCCGGTGCACGATCCCCGGCCGCTCGACGCCGCCGATGCCGGAGAGCTGGCCGGCGCAATGGTGCAGCAGCGCGTGCACGAGGGTGCCGGTCCAGTTGCCCGCCGCCGGGTGCGCGGCCATGCCGGCTTTCTTGTCGAGCACAATCAGATGTTGGTCCTCGAACAGAACCTCGAGCGGTATGTCCTCCGGCTTCGGGATCGCCGGTGTCGGGGCGGGAACGTCGAGGACGTAGACAGCGTCGGCGCGGACCTTGGCCGCGGGGTCGGTCAGCGGCGCGCCGTCGGCCGTCAAGCGCCCGTCCTCCACCAGCGCCTTGCAGCGCGAGCGCGAAAGATCCGCCCACGTCTCGGCCATCCAGCGGTCGAGGCGCGCCCCGGCGGCGGATTCGTCGGCGACGGCCGTGCGGCGTTCGCCGCCGGGAGGGGGGTTCAGTTTCGGCTCGGCCTCGTTCATAGCGTTGCTTTAGCCGTTTCGGGGACCTTCGCCCATGACCGATCCCGCGCCGCCCGCGAGCAAGACCGCCATGGTGCGCGTCCTCTACGTCGCCATCGCCGTGATGACCACGGCCATCGTCGTGATCCTGATCGCCATGATGCTGAAGCTCGCGTCGCCGTCCGCGTCCGCGCCGCGCGTCGACGCGGTCGACTTCGCCGCCGCGCCGGAGGTCGAGATCGGGCTGCCGCCCGGCGCCCGGGTGGTGGAGACGCACGTCTCGGCCGAGCGGCTGACCCTGGTGATCGAAACCGCCGCCGGCGAGACCCAAGTCTTCACCGCGCCGCTGGGCGGTCACGAAAAACCGGTTCGGCTGGTGTTTCGAACGCTGGAGTAGGGCCGGCCGGCCGCCGGCCTAGCGGCCGGCGCCTTGCGCCAGGCGCAGGAAACGTTCGCGCAGTTCGGCGGAGTCCTTGAACACGCCGGTGAACCGGGTGGTGATCGTGGACACGTTCGGGTGGTGCACGCCGCGCGTCGTCATGCACTGGTGCACGGCGTCGATGTAGACGGCGGCGCCGCGCGGCTTCAGCTCCGAGCAGATCGCGTCGGCGATCTGAGCGGTCATGGTCTCCTGGGTCTGCAGCCGCTTGGCGAAGATGTCGACGACGCGGGCGATCTTGGAGATGCCCACGACTCGGTCCTTCGGCATGTAGGCGACATGCGCCTTGCCGAGGAACGGCGCCATGTGGTGTTCGCAGTGCGACTCGACGTCGATGTCGCGCAGCATGACGATGTCGTCGTAGCCCGACACGTCCTCGAACGTCCGCGACAACTCCTTCTTGGGATCCGCGCCGTAGCCGGCGAACCATTCGTCGAAGGCCTCAACGACGCGCTTCGGCGTGTCGAGCAGCCCCTCGCGGCGGGGGTCGTCGCCGGCCCACGCCAGCAGCGTGCGCACGGCCGTCATGGCCTCGTCGCGCGTAGGTTTCACGATCGCCCCGTTGCCGGCTTTCGGCGTCGGGATGGGGGTCACGTCGGCGCCGCGCGCGCCCGTGTCGTCGCGGCCGGAGGTCCCGGCCGAACGTTCGGCGAAGTCCGTCATGAAAGCACGTCCCTAGTTGGGGACCGACAGTCGAGCCGGAATCGCCTTCCGGTCTTAACGCCCGTCCGATTGATCTTGCAGGCTCCCATGTAGGAGCCACGACCGTGGAAGTCCATTTCCTGCGGCTTAATAGAAAACATAAGGCCTTTTGCGCCTTGGCGAAACTCACATGCTGATCACGAGATCGCGGGCGTAGGGCCGGCGAGGTCGATTGACCGATCAACCGGCCGGCCGCATAAGGTCATCCACGGGCTTTCTGCGGGCGCCCGTCGAGACGGTCACCGTCCAAGTCCCGCTCCGGCCTCTGTGGGGTGGGAGCGCGCGATGACGGACACGTCGACAAGCAACGGACATTCAATCTGGCGACGGGTGCGGTCATGATCGCGCCGGTCCGTCTTCTCACGCGCCGCGATCTTTCAACGCTGCTTCGGCCGGCCGACTATTTGGACGCCATGGACATCGCCTTCCGCGCCGTCTCCGACGGCCGCGCGCAGGTTCCGCCGCCGTGGCATCTCGAGGCTCGCGGCGGGGCGTTTCACGGCAAGGGCGCGGTGATCGATCACGACGGCGTCTACGCGGTCCTGAAATTCAACGGCAACTTTCCGGACAACGCCGCCAAGCACGGCCTGCCGACGATCCAAGGCGCCTTGCTGCTGTCGAACGCGGAAAACGGCGCCTTGTTGTCGATCCAGGATTCAATCGAGATCACCCTCCGCCGGACCGCGGCGGCGAGCGCGCTCGCCGCCAAGCACTTGGCGCGGGCGAACGCGTCGACGCTGTTCGTCGCCGGGTGCGGCGAACAGGGGCGGGCGCATGTCGAAGCCTTGTCCGCGGTGCGGCCGCTGCGGTCGGGCTTCGCCTGGGACGTCGACGGCGCGCGCGCCGCGGCGTTCGCGCGCGACGTTCGCTCAACGCACGCAATCGACCTGACGCCGACGACGTCGCTGGATCACGCGCGAACCTGCGACATCATCGCCACGTGCACGACCTCGCGCGCCGCGTTCTTGGGCGCCGAGCACGTGGCGCCGGGCGCCTTCGTCGCCGCCGTCGGCGCCGACAGTCCGGCGAAAAGCGAAATCGCGCCCGAACTGATGGCGGCGGCCCGAATCGTCGTCGACTCGCTCGAGCAATGTTGCGCAATGGGGGATCTGCGCCACGCGCTCGCCGCCGGCGCTCTGCGCGTCGCCGACGTCCACGCCGCGCTCGCCGACATTGCGGCCGGAAAGGCGGCGGGCCGGCGGTCGGACCGGGACATCTTCGTTTTCGATTCCACCGGCACCGCGGCGCAGGACGCCGCCGCCGCCGTGACCGCCTGGCGCCGCGCCGAGCGGGCCGGCGCCGGCCAGGTGCTGAACATGGGCGCGCCATGAACGCCGCGGGCCGCCTGAAGAATTGGCGCGATCTCGTTTGGCCGAGCCTGAAGGTCGGCTTGCTCGGCTTCGGCGGTCCCGCCGGTCAGATCGCGCTGATGCATCGGGTGTTCGTGGATGAGAAAAAGTGGATCGACGAGCCGCGTTACCTGCACGCGCTCAACTACTGCATGCTGCTGCCGGGACCGGAAGCGCAGCAACTCGCCGTCTACGTCGGGCGTATCTTGGACGGCGTGCGCGGCGGCGTGATCGCCGGGCTGTTGTTCGTGGCCCCGGGCTCGGTCGTGATCCTGGCTTTGTCCGCGCTCTACGCCGCGCACGCCGACGTTCCGGCCGTGGCGGCGATCTTCCACGGGATCAAGCTCGCGGTGCTCGCCGTCGTCGCGCACGCGCTTGTCAAGATCGGCCGTCGGGCGTTGAAGAACCGAACCGATGTCGCCATCGCCGTCGTCGCGTTCGCGCTCCTCTTCGTCTTTGGCGCGCCGTTCCCGCTGATCATCTTCGCCGCCGCCGCGTTCGGCCTGCTTCGGCGGCTGGCGGCCGACGCGCCGGCTCCGGCGCCCGCGGCGGCGTCGCCCCGCGTCGACTGGCGCGGCACCGTCGCGCACGCGTTGGTGTGGACGGCCGTGTGGTTCGCGCCGCTCGCCGTCGCGGCGGCGTTCTGGGGACCGGAGCATGTCGTCACGCGCGTCGGCGTGTTCTTCAGCAAGCTCGCCATGGTCACGTTCGGGGGCGCCTACGCCGTGCTGGCCTACATGCAGCAGCAGGCGGTCGACCAGGAGGCGTGGCTCAGCGCCGGGCAGATGATCGACGGCCTGGGCCTGGCGGAAACGACGCCGGGACCTCTGGTGCTGGTGAACGAGTACGTGGGTTTCATGGCCGGCTGGAACGTCGGCGGCACGATCGGGTTGGCGGTCGTCTGCGCCGCGATGGCGATCTGGTGCACGTTCGCGCCGAGTTTTCTTTGGATCTTCGTCGGCGCCCCTTACGCGGACAGGATTCGGGACAACGGTTTCGCCGCCGCCGCTCTGCGGTCGATCACCGCCGCCGTCCTCGGCGGAATCGCCAGCCTTGCGACCTGGTTCGCGCTGCATGTCCTGTTCGGCCGCGTCGCCGCGGTGCAGCCGCTGCCCGGCGTGAGCTTCGAGGCGCCGGTCGTGGCGAGTCTGGACGCGCCCGGAGCGCTCGTCGCCGTCGCCGCCGGCGTCGCGCTCGTCCGTTTCAAGGCCAACCTGATCGCGGTCATCGCCGCGTGCGGCGCCGCCGGCCTGGGTCTGAGCTTGATCGCGTTCTGACGTCGTCATGGTTGAGACGCCGATTCCGCCGGTCTACAAGGCCCGACCGCTCAAGGAGGCGGACCGATGGCTCTGCGGCTCTACGACACGCTGACACGCGAAAAGCGCGACTTCGTCCCCGGCGATCCGGAACGGGTGACGATGTACGTCTGCGGGCCGACGGTTTACGCCTGCGCCCACATCGGCAACGCCCGGCCGCCGGTGGTCTTCGACGTCTTGTTCCGGCTCCTGCGCCGGATCTACGGCGACGCGCACGTGGTCTACGCCCGCAACTTCACCGACGTCGACGACAAGATCATCGCCGCGGCGCGCGACGCTGACGCGGACATCGCCGAAATCACCGACCGCTACGCCCGAATTTATCTCGAGGACATGCGGGCGCTCGGCGTGACCGACCCGACGCTGTCGCCGACCGCGACCGGCCACATCGCGGAGATGATCTCGGTGATCGAACGGCTGATTGAAGCCGGTAACGCCTACGCGGCGGAAGGCCATGTGTTGTTCTCGGTCGCCGACTTCGACGACTACGGAAACCTGTCGCGCCGCGACCGCGACGACATGATCGCCGGCGCGCGGGTCGAGGTCGCTCCGTACAAGAAGGACCCGGCGGACTTCGTGTTGTGGAAACCGGCGTTGGCGAAGGAGCCGGGCTGGGACAGCCCCTGGGGCCGCGGCCGTCCGGGCTGGCACCTCGAATGCTCGGCGATGATCGAAAAGAATCTCGGCGACACCATCGACATCCACGGCGGTGGCGTCGATCTGGTGTTTCCGCACCACGAAAACGAGATCGCCCAGTCGCGCTGCGTCCACGGCGGCGCGCCCTTGGCGCGCTACTGGCTGCACAACGGCTTTCTCGAAATGAACGCCGAGAAGATGTCGAAGTCGCTCGGCAACGTGCGGCTGGCGCGCGACCTGTTGGCGGAACACCGCGGCGAGGCGCTGCGGCTGGCGATCTTGTCCGGCCACTACCGCCAGCCGTTGAACTTCACCGACCGGCTGCTCGCCCAGTCCAAGGCGACGCTCGACGGCTGGTACCGGGCGCTCGGCAAGCTCGGCGACGTCGAGGCGGCGACGGACGTCGCGGCGCCGGCGGCGGTGATCGCGGCGCTCGAGGACGATCTCAATACGCCGGAGGCTCTGGCGGCGGTGTCGGCGCTGGCGAACGACGCCAACAAGGCGAGCGACGGGGCGGAGAAGGCGCGGCTCAAGGCCGAGTTTCAGGCCGCCGGCGCTCTGCTCGGCGTGCTGCAAGAAGACCCGGACTCCTGGTTTCAGGACGGCGGGGCGGAGGACCTCTCAGCCGACGCCGTCGAGGCCCGGCTCAAGGCCCGCGAGGACGCCCGCGCCGCGAAAGACTTCGCGACCGCCGACAAGATCCGCGACGACCTCGCGGCGGCCGGCGTCGTCATCGAAGACGGCCCCGGCGGGAGCACCTGGCGGCGCGGGTAGGGGCGCTGTCTCGCGACCGATTCGCGCCGTCCCGTCGGGCCCGAGCCGACGGTCGACGTCAGCCGCAGTCCGCTTCACCGCCCTGCAGTTCGCAGGTCAGCGGCGCGCCCGGCGCGACGTCGAAGGTTGCGAGCTTTTTCGACCTGAAGAAGACCTCGACCTTGCCGTCGCCCTTCACCGTGCACACGCCGCGGCCGACATCGTCGAAGTCGCAATTGCTCGACAGGGAGCCGTACTTGCGCAGCTCGTAGCCGTCGTTGCGGTAGGTTCCGTCCGGGGTGCGGGCCGAGGCCGCGGCGGCGGCGAGGGCGGCGACGCCGACGGTGGCGGCGAGCGACGCGGCGATGCCGGCCCAGCGAACCGGCTTTTGCGGCCGGCGCGCGGCGCGCGACTCAAGCCGGACCGCGCCGACGAATCGGTAGCCGACGCGCGGGCGGGTTTCGATCAGGCCGGCGCCGCCGTTTTCGCCGAGCGCGGCGCGAATGCGGCGGATGCAGGTGTGCAGCCGTTGTTCGGCTCCGGCCGGCGATTCAGCCCAAAAGTGCGCAATCAGCTCGTCGCGCGTCACCCAGCGGTCGCGGCGCTCGAGCAGGAACGCCAGCACTTCCGCGGTCTGGCGCGTGATCGGCGCCAGCCGGCCGTTGCGCTGCAGGGTCAAGTCTTCGGCGTTGAAACGGCAGGCGGCGAAAACGAAGTCGGCGGCTTGGCTCACGGCGGGTCTCCCAATGCGGCGACGATAGGACGCCAGCCTAACCCGCGCTCAACCAAGGTTCACGTCCGCGAGTCACGGTTTCCTGCGATGTCAGAGCGATGTTAGGTCAAGGGCCTTGAGGGACAGGCGGCGGCGCGGCCTCGTGGGCGACGACGTTCATTCGCCGATGGGAGACCCCGCGTGAAACTCGCAGCTTTCTTCGCCGCCGCCTTGGCGTGTCTCGCCGTTTCGCCCGCCCACGCTCAGCCGGCCGAGGGCGCCGTCGTCTACGAGCGCGCCTTCTACGAGCGCTACGGGCCGGTGACGGCGCTGGACTTGATTCAGCGCACCCCGGGATTCTCCCTCGACGAGGGCGCAAGCGTGCGCGGCTTCGCCGGCGCCGGCGGCAACGTCCTGATCGACGGCCAGCGCCCGAGTTCGAAGTCCGACGGCCTGGAGGACATTCTCGCCCGCATTCCGGCCGCCGACGTCGTCCGCATCGAGCTGATCCGCGGCGCAACCGGCGACCTGGACGCCGCCGGCCAAGCCGTGGTCGCCAACGTCGTCCTCGCGGCCAAGTCCGGCCGCGCGCCGTCGCCGTACCGATTCAAGCTCGAGCACGAGGCGGGCGGCGCGCTGTCCGTCGAGGCGGACGTCTCGACGACCTTGACCTTCGGACGCGCCACCCTCGGCCTCGGCCTCGAACGCATCGACGACCGCGAGCGCGGAACCGGCGTCGAGCGGTTTGACGACCCCGGCGGGCCGGACGCGCGGCGCGACGAGGTCGAAGTCGAATGGGCGGACGGCTGGAGCGGCGACGCCAACCTGCGCGTCGACGACGTGCTGGGCGGCGTCTTCCGGCTCAACGGTCAGCTCACCGTCGCCGAAGAGCGCGGCTTCGAACGCTCGCTGCGATTCGCCGACGGCGCGACCCGCGCCGAGGTCGTCGAGCGGCGCTCGGATCAGCCGGTGACCGAAGTCGAGATCGGCGGCGACTTCGAGCGCGAACTCACCCCGGCCTTGTCGGTGAAGCTGATCGGCCTCGCCAACCGCGACGTCGAGGATTCCACGTCGCGCCTCGACCGCCGCCGCGCCGACGGCGCGCGCAGCGGCCGCCGCTCGGTGTCGAAAGAAACCGACGGCGAAACCATCGGCCGGCTCGAGGCCGATTGGCGCCGCTGGGGCGGCCACGCGGTGCGGGCCGGCGGCGAGGTCGCGCACACGTTCATCGACAGCGAGGTCGCCGAGTTCGAGGACGACGGGAGCGGCGAGGTCGAAGTCGACGTCCCCGGCGCCAACACCCGGGTCGCGGAGTTGCGCGGCGAGGCGTTCGTCTCAGATTCCTGGAGTCCGGCCGAGCGGATGACGGTCGACGCGACGCTCGCGGTCGAGACGTCGACGATCGAACAGACCGGCGACGTCGCCAACACGCGCTCGTTCACCTTCGCCAAGCCGTCGCTGGCGCTGACCGTCGCGGCGACGCCGGAGCGGCAATGGCGGTTTCGGGTCAGCCGCGAAGTCGGCCAATTGAATTTCTCCGACTTCGTCTCGTCGTCGAATTTCGCCGACGAGGAGGTCGATCTCGGAAACCCGGAGCTTGAGCCGCAACGGTCCTGGCTCGCCCGCGCGACCCTGGAGCAGCGCTTCGGCGAGGTCGGCGTGGTCGAGATCGGCGTGTCCTACGAAGCGATCGACAACCTCGAGGACCTGCTCCCCGTCGGCGGCATCTTCGAAACGCCCGGCAACATCGGCGAAGCCCGGGCCTGGGGCCTGGAGCTGCTCGCCGTGGCGCCGCTCGACGCGGTCGGAATCGCCAACGGCCAGATCAGCTTCGACGGCCGTCTGCTCGACACCGCCGTCACCGACCCGGTGACCGGGCTCGACCGCGAGTTCTCCAACGAGCGGCCGTGGCGCTACGAAATCGAGTATCGCCAGGACCTGGCGGGATCCGGAATCAGCTACGGCGCGCGGATCTTCGGCCGCGACCGCGAGCGCTTTTTCGGTCTCGACGAGTTCGAGGAGAGCGAGGGCCGCGTCGATCTCGACCTGTTCGTCGAGCGCCGCCTGGCCGGCGACATCAAGCTGCGGTTCGAAGCCGACAACCTGCTCGACTCGACCAACCGTCGCGACAAGACGGTGTTCGACGGCAGCCGCGCCGACGGCGTGGTGCGCTTTCGCGAGTCCCGCGAGCGCCGCGACGGGCCGCGCTACGCGGTCGTGCTGACGGGCACGTTCTAGGGCCGCGGCGGTTCAGGTTCGAACGCAGAGACTCATGACGACTCGCCGGCGTCGAATTGAAACCGGCAGGAGCCGCCGCCGCGCGCCATGCATTCGACGTGGCGGGTCGTCGCGCCGGTCAGCGAGTCGAGCAGCGCGAGATCCAGGGCGCAGACTTCCGGGTGCGCGTGGGCGAGGTGGTGGTAGACGCAGTTGAACGCCTGGATCTCCGGTACGCCGTCGGTCTCGCGCCGCCGCGCCACATAGCCCAGATCCGACATCAGCCGCGCGATCGCCGCGAGCTTGTCGGCGACGTCGCCGTCCGGCACCGCGGCCCGCACGTCGTCGGCGATGCGCCGCCCGATCGCCGCCAGTTCGCGTTCGCTCTCGGCCGGTCCGAGGTTGTCGAGCATCCGCGTCAGCAAGCGGTCGGAGAACAGGTCGTAGCGCTTCGGAAATTCTTCGACCCCGCGCGACGACAGGGCGAACACCTGTCCCGGCCGCCCGCGCGTTCGCGACAGCCGGCGGCGCTCGACGAGGCCGTCGCGTTCGAGCCCGGCGAGCTGCTGGTGCGCTCCGGAGCGGGTGATCGACAGGCGTTGGGCGAGTTGGTCGGCGGTCAGCCCGTCCTTGTGCTCGAGCAGCAGGCGCAAGAGCAAATCCCGGCGGCTGCCGGTCGTCGCCGGCGGTTCGGTCGCGCCGGGGCGGCGGGGCAAGGGCAGGCGCATCAACTTTGTCCAGTTATATCTTGACAAACTTTCTAAACCAGCGAGCCTAGCGACGGAAATTCGAGAAAGCGAGGGTGAGGCGATGACGCTTTTCGTGCCGGTCGGCTTGTTCGCCGTGGCCGCCTTGGGCGGCTTGATCATGGCGGTGCGCGTGTTCAAGGGCGGCACGCCGCCTTGGGTCTTGTCGCTGCTGCACGCGGCCTTCGGGGCCGCCGGTCTGATCACCGGGCTGATGGTGATCATGGCCGGGCCGACGCCGCTTTTGTGGGCCGGCTTGCTGGTGCTGCTCGCCGCCGCCCTGGGCGGCTTCGTCCTGGCCTCGTTCCACCTTCGCGGAGTCGCCCATCCGAAGCCGGTCGTGGCTCTGCACGCGCTTCTCGCCGTCGGCGGTTTCAGCGTGCTGGCCGCCGCGGCGTTCGGGGTGGTCTAGAGTCCGCCTGAGGCGAAAATTCGCTGTTCGGACCCCGTGGCGCCGGGCGGCGAATTCGCTTATATGCGGGCCATGATCGACGACATGTATTCGCCCGACTTGCTGGCGCTGGCCGCGGACATTCCGCACGTCGGCGCGTTGCCCGACGCGCACGGCAAAGGCCGGGCGCGGACCAATGTCTGCGGCTCGTTCGTCGAGGCGACGGTGAAGCTCGACGACGCCGGCTGCATCTGCGACCTCGGCCTCGAAGTCCAGGCCTGCGCCATCGGCCAGGCCTCGGCGTCGATTTTCGGACGCCACGCCATCGGCGCCTCGCTCGCCGACGTCGAGTCGGCCCGCGCGGCGCTGCTCAAGATGCTGAAAGAGGGCGGCGATCCGCCGCCGGGCCGTTTCGCCGAGCTCGACAAGCTCAAGGGCGTCAAGGAATACCCCAGCCGCCACGTCTCCTGCCTGCTGGCGTTCAAAGCCGCCGCGGAAGCGCTGGAAGAGGCGCTGGAGGAGCGCGGCGCCTAAGGCGGCGGTGGGGCGGCCTTCGGTTTCGCCAGCCACAAGAACAGCGCCACGGCGAACGCCGCCGACTGCAGCACCATGCCCATCACCACGATCTGATAGCGCACCGCCAAAAGCGGATCGACGCCGGCGAGGATTTGTCCGGTCATCATCCCCGGCAGGGAGACCAGGCCGACGGCGAGCAGGGCGTTGATCTGCGGAATCAGGGCCGTGTTCCATCCGGCGGCGCGGGCCTCCTCGTAGGACGCGCCGGTGTCGAGTTCGCGCTCGAAGCGCTCCGCGGCCAGGGTCACCGCCGTCATCGCGTTGGAGAACACCATGCCGGCGATCGGAATGAGGATTCGCGGCTGGTACCACGGGTCGCCGACACGCAGGACCGCGAACAGGACGAAGGCGAGGACGGCGCCGCCGCCGAGCCCGATCCCGGCGCTGGCCCGCAAGAACGCCGCCCGCCGGTCGCGCGTCACGGTGCGGATTCCGATCAGACTCGAAACGCCGATCATCACGACGACGACCCCGACCCCGATCCAGGGGTTGTTCGACGCCAGCACGAACACCAGGACGAAGCCGACCGCCAGCAGCTGCACGAGCATGCGCGCGGAGGCGTAGATCACTTCGACGCTTTTTCCCGTCCAGCGGCGCGCAATCCAGACCACGAGCGCGATCGGCGCCAGGCTGACGCCGAGCGCGACGAGGGAGATGTCGATCATCGGCGGCGGCTCAAGAGCAGGAACAAGATCAGGGCGGCCGCCGCGAGCGCCAGCGAGATGAAACATTGCGGGACCGCGCCGAACGCCCGCGGGCAAGTGTCACCGACCGTCAGCTCCATCCCGGCGCCCAAGGCCGCGAACCCGGCGACCGGCGCCCAGCCGAACCAAAACACCGCCGACAGGCGGCGCGGAACCACCGCGGCGGCGGCGATCGCCAGATAGCCGGCGAGAATCAGCATGCAGATCGGCAGCGGGCCGAGGGCGGGGCAGACGACGCCGGTTTCGACGTGGTCGAGGCTGAGCGCCGCGGCTCCCGCCGCGCCCGCCGCGGCGACGGCCAGCAGACCGCCCCGCGCGACGAAGGTCGACGGCGCGCTCACCTCAGTCGGACGCCGGCGGCCGCGCCGCGCGCGCCGACAGCACCAGCACCGACAGGCC
>JAJFFL010000261.1 GCA_021776705.1 Alphaproteobacteria bacterium | reverse complement strand
CCGGACCCCAGCAGCCCACTCCCCGTCATCCCGGGCGCGCCGCAGCATGCAATGATGCGGCGCAGACCCGGGACCTGGCGCCGTGCGCGATTGACGAAGACGCGCCAGTCTAGACCTTGGGCAGGTCCCGGATCAGCGGCGCATCACTGCGTGCTGCGCGGCATCCGGGATGACGGTTGGCGGGTTGGGCTGGCGTCCAAGAACCCACCCCCTCCCTCGCCCAAGCCCCGCCTTGTCCTAGTTTGGCGAAAAACTAATCCCACCCCCTTCGCGCCGGGCGCATGATCGCGTCCAGCTTCCGCGTCGGGCCGAAGCCCGGGCCGTCCGGGACGGCGCGGGGGCGAACGGCGAGCGGGCCGAGGGCCGAGCAACGTGCGGCCTGAGGCTCGTCAGAACGGCGTCCGCCGGCGATGTGGGTGGTGCACGGTTTCGCACCACTGGAGGTCGCCGGCGTTCCGCCCGCCGGACGACGACGCGCAAGACGCCCCCGCGTCCCGGCGCCGGGCCCGCGACATGCGGCTCCCGGCCCCGGGGGGGACTTGAGCGCGCCGGAGCCGGCGGGACGACGGGAGCGCGAGTCCGCGCGTCGGCGCCGTCGGACGGACTTCGAGCGGGTCGAGCTGGAGACCACGAACGCCGTTCGCGCGGGGCGGTTGGAACCGCTTCACCGCTAGCATTCAAGCGCGGAACCGACCGTCCCGCGCCGGCCCATCCGCCCTGCGCGGCGGGCCGGATCCACGCCTCCACGCCCCGCGGCGGCCGCCGGCGGGGGCGTCCGCGCGGGCGCTCCGCCCCCTTGCCCTGACCGCGTCGCCCATGCATATCCCCCCCGAGGCCGGCGGCGGACGAGGTCCTCGCCAACCCGGTCAGGTCCGGAAGGAAGCAGCCGTAACGAGTTTTCTTCGGGTCGCCGTCCGGTCTCACTCCCGCTAAGGTCGGGGCATGTCCGACGACACTTCTCAAGACGCGCTCCTGACGGGCCTCGATTCGGCGGCCGAAGGCGCCGCCTACCAAGTGCTGGCGCGCAAGTACCGGCCGCAGCGCTTCGAAGACCTGATCGGTCAGGAAGCCATGGTGCGGACGCTGACCAACGCGTTCGCCGCCAAACGGATCGCCCACGCCTTCATGCTCACCGGCGTGCGCGGCGTCGGCAAGACGACGACGGCGCGGCTGCTCGCCCGGGCGCTGAACTACGAAACCGACAAGGTCCGGGAGCCGTCGATCACGCTCGACCCGCCGGGCCGGCACTGCGCCGCGATCGCGGCGTCGCGGCACCAGGACGTCCTTGAAATGGACGCCGCCTCGCGCACCGGCGTCGACGACATTCGCGAAATTATCGACGGCACGCGCTACGGGGCCGGCGAAGCGCGCTTCAAGATCTACATCATCGACGAAATCCACATGCTGTCGAAGAACGCCTTCAACGCCCTGTTGAAGACGCTCGAAGAACCGCCGGCGCACGTGAAGTTCATTTTCGCCACCACCGAAATCCGCAAGGTGCCGGTGACCGTGCTGTCGCGCTGCCAGCGTTTCGACCTGCGCCGCGTGCCGTCGGACCAGCTGCTGCCGCATCTGGCGTCGATTTGCGCGCAGGAGAAGGCCGACATCGCCGAGGACTGCCTGAAGCTGATCGTGCGCGCCGCCGAAGGCTCGGTGCGCGACGCGCTGTCGCTGCTCGATCAGGCGATCGTCCAAGGCGCCGGCGGCGCGGTGTCGGCGGCCGCGGTGCGCGACATGCTCGGCCTCGCCGACCGGGGTCGATCGTTCGACATTCTCAGCTTCGCGCTCACGGCCGACGCCAAGGCGGCGGCGCAGGAGTTGGACGCGCAGATCGCCGTCGGCGCCGATCCCCTGATCGTCATGCGCGACCTGCTCGATCACGTGCACGACGTCACCCGCGCCAAGGCGCTCGAAGGCGAGGCGCGTTTCGACGACGCCGCCGACCACGTGACGCGCGTCCGCGAACTCGCGGCGGCCGCGTCGATGGCGACGTTGTCGCGGGTTTGGCAGATGCTGTTGAAGGCGCACGACGAAACCAAGATCGCGCCGGACCCGGCCGCCGCCGTCGAAATGGCGCTTTACCGGATCGCCGCCGCCGCCGGTCTGCCGCCTCCGGAAGAGGCCGCGCGGTTGCTGAGCGGCGCGGCGGCGGCAGCCGAAACGCAGACGCCGGCCGCCGCGCCGGCGACGCCGACGTCGGCGCCGGAACCCGCCGCGCGCTTGCGCGCCGTCGGCGGGCGCGATGCGTCCGCGCCGGCTCCCGAGGTTGATCTCGAGGAAGACGACGTTCCCCAGGCCCGGGCGGCGCCGGGGTGGGAGCCGCGTTCGATCGCCGACTTGGTCGCCCGCGCCGAGAACGCCCGCGACCTGAAGCTGCGCTCGGACCTGCTCGGCTGCGTGCGGCCGGTGCGCCTCAAACGCGGTACGCTGGTGTTTCGTCCGACTCGCGACGCGCCGACGGATCTCGCGCGGCGCATATCGGCGGCGCTGCAGGAGTGGACGGGCGAGACGTGGTTCGTCCACGCCGACCCCGACGCCGACGGCGGCGAGACCTTGAAGGAGGTCCGCGCCCGCGAAGAAGCCGAACAGCGGCTCGACGTGTCCAAGGACCCGATGGTCGCGGCGGCGTTGCAGCTGTTTCCTGGGGCGGAGATCTCGCGCATCGAAGAGATCGCCGTCGCGCCCGACGACGACGAGGAGTCGCCATGAAGGATCTCGGCGGCCTGATGAAACAGGCCAAGGACATGCAGGAGAAAGTGGAGCGCGCGCAGACCGAGATCGCGGCGCTGGAGGTCACCGGCGTCTCGGGGGGCGGACTCGTGCAGGTGACGCTCACCGGCAAGGGCGAGGCGCGGCGGGTGGCGATCGACAAGAGCCTGTTCGACGCCGACGAGTCCGAGGTGCTCGAAGATCTCATCGTCGCCGCCGTCAACGACGCCAAGCGAAAGGCCGACGAGGAGTCGCAGAAAAAAATGGCGGCGGTGACGAGCGGTCTCGGGGCGTTGTTGCCGCCCGGGTTCAAGCCGCCGTTCTGATCCGCGGCGGTCGGCCTCGCGACTTGATTTCGAGGCGGTTTCGGCCCTCAATTCCAGGCGCAGAACCGGCGCGGCCGGCGGTGGAGGGAGACGACGATGAAAGCTTTTGTGAAGATGACTCTGATGGCGGCGTTTTGCTTGTCCGCCATGGCGTGCACCACGGTCAAGGGCGTCGGCGCCGACG
>JAJFFL010000027.1 GCA_021776705.1 Alphaproteobacteria bacterium | reverse complement strand
GGCGCGGCCGGGGCAGCGTGATCGCGAAGGCGGCGCCGGGAGACGCGTCGCGCACGTAGCGGATCGATCCGCCCATCGCCTCGACCAGGCCCTTGACGATCGTGAGGCCCAAGCCGGCGCCCCCGGTGGCGCGGTTTCGGGACTTCTCCGCGCGGTAGAAGCGTTCGAAGATGTACGGCTCGTCGACGGGCGCGACGCCCGGTCCGTTGTCCCGAAAAACCAAGGTCGCCGATTGCGCGTCGACCTCGGCGGTGACGTCGATGCGCAACCCGGACGGCCGATGGCGCGCCGCGTTGTCCATGAGGTTCAATAGTATCTGCCGCAGCCGTTCCTCGTCGGCGACGACATCGACGTCGCCCGGCGCCTCAACGTGCAACGCCGCCCCGGCGGCTTCGGCCGCTGGGGCCAAAATGTTGGTCACGACTTCGGCCAAGGGGAGCGATTGGAGATTGAGGCGCACCTGACCCGCGTCCGAAATCGCCAGCTGCTGGAAGTCCTCGACCAGCCGCTCCAGCAGCCGGGTCTCGCCTTTCAGCGTCCCGAGAAATTCATCGTCCGGCTTGATCAGACCGGCGTCGCAAGCCTCCAATTGACCCTTGATGTTGGTCACCGGCGTGCGCAACTCGTGGGCGATGTCGGAGATCAGCTGCGTTCGGATGCACTCGGTCGTCGCAATCGATTCGATCGCCGCGTTGAACGCGTCGATCAAGCCTTTGAACTCAGACTCGCGCGCCGACGCGATCCGGTCCGGCATCTGGCCGGCTTGAAGCTCGCGCGCCGCGGACGTGAGCCGGTCGATCGGCGCAAGTGACCGGCGCAGCACGAACGCCATCACCAACATGGCCAGCAGCACCACGCCGATCAGCCACAGCGCAGCCCCGCGCCACACCTGCGCCGCGAAACGCTCTCCGATCGAGCGGCTGGGCGGGTCCGGCAACATCACCAATCGGCCCCACGGTCGGCCGGCGGCGTCGAGCAGCGTCGGCGAATGCGCGGAGGACATCTCAAACTGAAACGCGACGCCGTCTTCTCGAGTCTCCAAGTTGACGTGCAACATGCCGTCTTCGTCTTCGACGACCTGGGCGTTGAAAAGCGGCGACGACGTCGCCGCCCCGACCGCCAGTTTCGAGTCCACGATCAAAAACGCCGCGCCGTCGGGGAGCGACACTTGAAGGTCGGCGACCTCGCGCGCGCCGGACCAACCCGATATCCGGAACGCTTCTTCAAGCGCCTCCTTCACCCTCGCTTCGCTGAGGCCCGGGTTGATCCCGGTTTGAATCTCGGTCTGCGTCTCAATGAACGCCACGCTGGTGGAACGGTGCACGATCACAGCCCACGCGGCGAACGACACGCCGATGATCGCCGCGGTGACCAGGGTCAGACGAAAAACCAAGCTATGGCGCATGAGACTCGCTCATCCGGTAGCCGACTCCGGGCTCGGAGATGATGTGGTTCGGACGTCCGCGCGGCTCGCCCAGTTTCTTTCTGAGACTCCAAATGTGCGTGTCCACCGTCCGGTCGAATCCCTCGAAATCCGATCCCAGCGCTTGCTCGATCAGCTGCCCGCGGGTGAACACGCGACCCGGATTTCGCATCAGCAGTTCGAGAATGTTGAATTCGCTTTTCGTCAACTTCACCGGCGCGCCGGCGAGGGTCACGGTGCGCGCCGCCGCGTTGAGACAGAGGTCGCCGGAGCGAACGACGTCGTTCGCTCCGTTGACTCGCTCCGACCGAGAGAGGCAGCGGCGAACTCGCGCCAAGAGCTCCTTCGATCCGAACGGCTTGCACACATAGTCGTCGGCGCCGGCTTCGAGGCCCTCGACAATGTGGTCCTCGGCGGTTTTGGCGGTCAGCATCACGATCGGCACGCGGGACGTGCGACGCAGACCGCGGCACACGGCCAAGCCGTCCACGTCCGGCAACATCAAGTCCAAGACGACGAGGTCGAATTCGCCGCGCCGAAACAGATCCTCGCCGGTCTTGCCGTCGGCCGCGCACACGACCGCGTAGCCTTGAGATTCGAGAAACACGCGCAGCGTTCGCGCGGTCGTTTCATTGTCCTCGACCAGCAGGATCGTCGGTGTCGAATTCATCGCCGCCCGCCCATAGACTCCACGTCCTCGCCGTCAGCTCCCGTCGCTACTAGGACGCCCGACCAGGGAAATGTCTTGAACCTGCCCGTTGCTCCCGCTTTCCCTCGCCTACGAAGCCTCGCCGGTCGGCCCAACGCAAGCCTCGCGACGCGAATCGTCACGAGGCTTGCGGGCGGCTTCGCACTTATCGACGCGGCTCGACCAATTCACCCATCGCGTCGAACAGGCGGAAGGTTTTGCTGAGCCCGGCGTGGGTGTTGAGGAACAGGTAGGCTTCGGAGTCGGTCTCCGGATTGTAGGCGCTGAACAGCTCAAAGCCCCGCTCCGAGCCGTCGACTTGCATCACCGGAGATCGGAACGGCGCGCTGTGCTCGTCGTCCAAGACGTCGCCGGACCGAAGGTAGGCGTAGAACTTCTGAAGGTCGCCGAGCGTCGAATACATGCCGCCGCTGCCTTTCACGAGCCACGACGTCGGCCCCCAGTTCGGCGGGATGTTGGGCACGCCGACGAATTTCGGCCCGCCGCCGACGGCGAAGTCGGAAATCGAAAGACCGCGGCTCTCCCCGTACTCACCGGTGCGAGTCATGCCGGCCGGGTCGAAGAAGTTTTCACGCAGAAAGGTGTAGTAGTCCTGACCCGAAATGCGCTCGATCACAGCCGCCAAGAGTCCGAAGGCGGCATGCGAATGCTTCCGATCGGAGCCGGGCGCGAACAACAGGTCCGCGGCCAGAATGCGCCGCTCGAGTTCGCCGCGGTCGATCCATTTCAAGTCGGCGTCCCAATCGTCAGCGGTGTCCACAAAATCCGGAAGCCCGGACTGGCCGCTCATCAGGTGCCGGATCGTCATGGATTTCTTGTCGTCCGGCACATCGTCAAAATGCTTGTCGACGGAGTCGTCGAGACCGATCCGGCCCTGCTGGTTGAGCAAATAAATCGCCGCGATCGTGTAGTCGATCGGACGCGAACCGGTGCCGAACACGGTGTCGACCCTGTTCGGCACGCCAAGTTCTTCGCTGGCCATCCCGAACGCACGTTGGTAGGCGATCTCGCCGTCGAGCCGCACATGCACCAAGCCCGATACGCCGTCGGCCTCGAGCTGATCGAAAGTCGCCGCCAGGTTGTCGCGGGTGATGGTCATGCGCTCCGTCGCGGCCTCGGTCTCCCGCACGTCAAGATGCGTGATGCCGAAGGGGGCCTCCGGTTCGGTTCGGAACGAGACTTCGACCGTCCCGTCGCCCTTAAGGATCAAAACCAAATCGTCGCCGCGGACGTCGATGAAAGCACCGCCGGCCGTGCGGGCCGCCTTTTGCACGGCGTCAAGCAGGATCCGCCGTTCCTCGGCCGTCGAACCCGCCAAGTAGGACGGTGCGAAATGCTCGGCGTCGAAATCGGCCGCCAGCTCGTCGAGGTCGGTTCGAAACGATTCTTCAAGCGCGCGGACAGGTCGGCCGCCCGCGGACTCTTCGTCGCCGGACGCCGGCGCCTCGCCGCCGCCGGCGGACGCCCCGTCGCGCCCGGCGTCGATCCGGACCAGATCCGAGATCCCTTCCGGTCCGAACGTCACCCGGATCTGTTCTTCGCGGCCGTCGCCGGCGAGGATCAAGCGGACGCCGTTCGGTTCGCCCTCCACCGAAAGCTCGCCGCGC
>JAJFFL010000260.1 GCA_021776705.1 Alphaproteobacteria bacterium | reverse complement strand
GCGCCTTCTCCGCCCGAATAGATCTCTTTCAGCGACAACGTCCGCGCCGCCGCCGACAACAAAAAGTGCTGGGCCATGTCGTCGCTCCTCCTCGCAGAAGGATCGAAAACGCGTTTGGTCTTCGAAGGGCGCCGGCGAGGCAATATCGCGATGATCAATACCCGAACGGTCAGTCAGTTCAGAGATTTATCGAAGCCTGGTGCGTTTGCTCCATAAGGCCGAAGGCATTCGTCCCTGAGCTTGCCGTTGTAGCTTTCATTGTAGCCGTTCTCCCATGGGCTGCCGGGCTCGATGAACAACGTCTTCACGCCGAGTCGCGATAGCCAGTCGCGCAGAGCGGTCGCGACAAACTCGGGCCCGTTGTCCGATCGGATGTGTTCCGGAGGACCGTGACGTTCGAACAGGTCGGCCAGGGTTTCGAGCACGTCTTGCGAGCGCAGCCTGCGCGCGACTGTGATCGCCAGGCACTCGCGGCTGTGCTCGTCGATCACCGTCAACATGCGAAACGCGCGGCCGTCATGCGTGCGGTCGACGACAAAGTCGTACGCCCAAACGTGATTGCGGCGTTCCGGCCTTAGCCGCACGCATGAGCCGTCGTTGAGCCACAGCCGCCCGCGTTTGGGCTGCTTGGCGGGAACTTTCAGGCCCTCGCGCCGCCAGATCCGCGCCACGCGCTTGTGGTTCACGCTCCAGCCGGCTGCGTTCAGCAACGCTGTGATCCGGCGATAGCCGTAGCGCCCATAGCGCGACGCCAGCGCCGTGATCGACGCCGTCAGCGCGTCTTCGTCGTTGCGCCGTTGCGGCCTGCGCCATTGTGTGGAGCGCACTTGGCCCGCCGCCCGGCACGCCCGGCGTTGCGACACGCTGAGCTTTTCACACGCGTGATCGATGAACGAGCGGCGGCGCGAAGGCCCTACCAGTTTCCCGAGGCCGCCTCCTTGAGAAGGGCGTTGTCCAGCGACAAGTCCGCGACCAGCTTTTTCAGCCGACCGTTCTCGCGCTCAAGGTCTTTGAGCTTGCGCGCCTGGCCCGCTTTCATGCCGCCGAACTCGCGGCGCCAGCGATAGTACGTCACCTTGTTCACGCCGAGACGACGTATCGCCGCCGCCACCGTCGTGCCTTGCGACAACAAAACGTCCGCTTCGCGCAGCAGGCGCACGATCTCTTCGGGCTTATAGCGTTTCCCCGACATCCGTTCCTCCTTCAAATCAGCCGAAAGTTGCTCTCAACTCGGCTGCGTTTGAAGGGGCAAGGTCACTCTTGTTCGCTGCGATTTTCTGTCCGCTCGCGTGGTTCCTGACCCCCTGGCTCGTCAACAAGTTCTTGTTGTTCTTTTCCTCCGGTCTCAATGATGGCCTGCCGACCCTCTACGTACGCTTCGTGGCCGTGTTCGTCGTTCTCTCGATCGCATTCGGTTCGATCGCCGATGAAGATAAGCCTTGACGCTGATTCCGGAACTGGCGCGGCGGGTGATGCAGGTGTCCGGTTCAACTTCTCCATCGGCAGCGGCTTAGTCGTCAGCGCTCGGTGCGACACAATCAAAATAGACCGACACGACACGCGGGGTGATGCCGCCGGACATTTTCGTATCGCGCAACACTGCGTTCTTACCGTACCTAGCGCAGTGTGCCTGAGCCTCTTCGGCTGCTGCCGCCGGGCGGCTGGCTTCATAGAGAACGTCGTTGGGAGGCACCACCGCGATGTGGTTTTCATCCTGACCTGAGCCCCAAAACCTCCCTCGTTTGAAGCGAGAGTCCGTCACCAGAGAGGAGACGGACGATGCGCAAGTCGAGGTTCACCGAAGAGCAGATCATCGCGATCCTGGCCGAGCAGGAGCGCGGGCTGGCGACGGCGGAGGTCTGCCGCAAGCACGGGGTCAGCACGGCGACCTTCTACAAATGGAAGGCCAAGTTTGGCGGGATGGACATCTCTGACGCCCGCAAGCTCAAGACGCTGGAGAGCGAGAACGCCCGGCTCAAGAAGCTGTTGGCCGACACGATGCTCGACAATGCGGTGCTGAAGGACCTGCTGGGAAAACCCTAGCGACGCCGCGGGCACGGCGGGCGGCGGCCGAGAAGGCGATGGCGAGGCATGAGATCTCCCAGCGCCGGGCCTGCCGCCTGGTCGGCGTCGATCCCAAGACCGTCAGACGCGAGCGACCGCCGGACCATCCGGAGATCCGCGCCCGCATGCGCGCGATCGCGGCCGAGCGGCGGCGGTTCGGCTACCGACGGATCGGGCTAATGCTCGAGCGAGAGGGTATTGTGATGAACCACAAGAAGCTCAGGCGTCTTTATACGGAGGAGCGTCTGGCGGTGAAGCGTCGGCGCGGGCGCAAGCGGGCGACGGGAACGCGTGCGCCGCTGGCTGTCCCGGCCGGCCCGTCCGAACGCTGGAGCCTCGACTTTGTCTCCGATGTCTGCGGTTCGGCGCGACGGTTCCGCATGCTGGCGGTGATCGACGACTTCACCCGCGAGTGCCTGGCGCTCGTCGTCGACACCTCGCTCTCCGGCGCCCGCGTGGCGCGCGAGCTCGATGCGCTCCTGCGCCTCTACGGCCGCCCGGCGACGATCGTCAGCGACAACGGAACCGAGTTCACGAGCCGGGCGATCCTCGAATGGCAGAACGCCACGGGCGTGGGCTGGCATTACATCGCGCCGGGCAAGCCCCAGCAGAACGGCTTCGTGGAGAGCTTCAACGGCCGGCTGCGCGACGAGTGCCTGAACGAGGAGGTTTTCGAAAGCGTCGGCCATGCTCGCCGCGTCCTGGCGCGTTGGCGGCGCGACTACAACCACATGCGGCCTCACTCGGCGCTCAAGGGGCTGACGCCGGCTGAAGCACGACGGGCGCTGGCCGCGCCCGAACCCTTTGTCTATGAAGCCACAGGACTCTCGTCTTGATCGAGGGCGTCGAGGGGCTCAGGTCATCTAGTTGAACGCGAGGGCCGGATTTGGCGGCTGACGAGCGTGGGCCAAATCGCCGCCGATATGGCGCTCGGCTCTCGCGCTCCGCGTGCTGGAACGAAACTCTCCCAATTGAGGCTTCTCATCTCATCTGATGAAGGCGCGACCATCGACCAACTTGTCGGTGCGCTTTCATGGCGATCGCACACAATTCGCGCCGCGCTTTCGCGCTTGCGAAAGAGGGGCATGCGCGTGGAACGCTTCAAAGATGACCTCGGAGCGAACCGATATCGGGCCGCGGCACTAACGACGTCGAAATGAGCTTCGCATGCATCAACGTCGGTTCGCTGCCCAAACTCTCGAGAGAGAAATTGATTGCACTGTGGGTCGAACTCTACCGCCGAGATCCTCCGAAAGCCGTCAGTCGGCGACTTCTTGAACGTTCGGTCGCCTACGCCATCCAGGCGAAGACTTTCGGCGGCCTGTCTCCGAAAACGAAGCGACGACTTGAGCGCATGTCGAGCTCAACTTCGGTTGCGCGTGCGCACGGCCAGCCCGCGTTGGTCCCTGGCACCCGATTGATGCGCACGTGGAAGGGCGTCACTTACATCGTCGACGTCACAGACGACGGCTTTATCTGGAACGGAGAGCGATACCGCTCGCTGTCGGCGATCGCGTCCGCGATCACGAGCGCGCGTTGGTCCGGTCCCCGCTTCTTCGGCCTTTCGTTATGACCGCGAAGCGCTGCGCGATCTATACGCGCAAGTCGACCGAGGATGGGCTCGAGCAAGAATTCAATTCGCTCGACGCCCAACGCGAAGCCTCAGAGGCGTTCATCGTCAGTCAGAAGCACGAAGGCTGGCTTGCGCTTTCTGCGCGTTACGACGACGGCGGTTTTTCAGGCGGAAACGTCGAACGGCCGGCACTGCAGCGGCTGCTTGCAGACATCGATGCGCGCAAGATCGACGTGATCGTTGTTTACAAGGTCGATCGGCTCTCGCGTTCGCTTGCCGACTTTGTTCGTCTCATCGAACGCATAGAAGCCGCCGGAGTGTCATTCGTCTCGGTGACGCAGCAATTCAACACCGCCTCGTCGATGGGGCGGTTGACCTTGAATGTGCTGTTGTCGTTCGCCCAGTTCGAACGTGAGGTCACCGCGGAGCGGATCCGCGACAAGATCGCCGCTTCTCGCAAGAGAGGACTCTGGACCGGCGGCCCGATTCCGCTCGGCTACGACGTCATCGATAAAAAGCTCATCGTCAACGAAGCCGAAGCAATGACCGTTCGCAACGTTTTCCGCACCTACCTTGAAGTCGGCTGCGTTCGAGAGTTGATGCGCGAGGCTGACCGGCGCGGCTACATCACGAAGCGGCGGACGTTCAAGAACGCAAACGGGTCGGGCGGCATCTGCTTCACCCGCGGATCGCTCTACCATCTCCTTCGCAATCCCATCTACGTCGGGCGCATCCGGCACAAGGGCGCGGCCTTTCCAGGTCAGCATGCTGCCATCATCGACCAGAAACTTTGGGATGAGGTTCAAGGCGAACTCGATCGCAAGCGGCGGCGGTACACGAACAGCGAACACGCACAGCATCCGAGCCTGCTGACCGGCAAGGTCGAAGACGATCAAGGCCGCCGGCTCACTCCTTCCCATGCGACGAAAAACGGGCGACGCTACCGGTATTACATTTCCCGACCGGACCATGCCGTCGATGCAGGGTGGCGGATTCCGGCGGCAGTGTTGGAAACAGCTGCCACGGACGTTGTCGACAAAAACCTTTCCGACCAAGCGGGGCTATCGCGCTCGATCGGTGGCGCGTTCATCAACACCGCGTCCATAACGTCGACACTCCGCAACGGTGCGCCCTCCGATAAGCGTGCCCTACTCGACCGTCTTTTGAAACGCGTGGTCATTTCGGAAAGCGAATTGATGGTCGAAGTTTCGCTCGCCGCCTTGCTCGAAGAGCTGGGGGCACTGCGGGACGAAAGTTGTTCCGACGCTGTGCTGACGTGGAAGACGCCCGTCCGCATCGCAAAGCGCGGAATCGAAATGAAACTCATCCTGCCCGGCCGGACCCATTCAGCTTCCCCCGACGACGCTCTAATCCGCGCCGTCGCATCAGGCCGTGGCTGGTTTGAAGAGCTGGCTCGCGGTGATGCGCCATCTCTCAAGACCATCGCCGAACGCGAAGGCATCGATCCAGGCAATCTTACGCGGCACGTCGGTCTCGCATTCCTGGCCCCCGATATCGTCGAGGCAATCCTCGAAGGGTGTCAGCCGGCGCATCTCACCACTGAGCGCTTGACCCGGGTTTTCGATCTGCCCCTCGAATGGGCCGAACAACGCCGCGTGCTCGGTTTTGAAGAAGCATCGCTGCAGCATCAGTCTTGACAAGTTGGCGGCTGGAATCCGGCGACAGAGACCATCGCCGCAAACAGCGCCTTGCAAGCGGAGAATTCGCGTCTCTCCGCCAATACGCCGCAGCCTTTGCGGCGCCATGCGTTTGAATTGCCGCCAACATTCCGATGACGTGGCTCAAGCGCCTTAGAGCGTTAGACTGCGTGGTGGGCCCGGAGGGACTCGAACCCCCAACCAAGCGGTTATGAGCCGCCGGCTCTAACCAGTTGAGCTACGGGCCCGGAACCGACCTAGCAGAGTTCCGCGGCGGCGCAAACGCACGCCGGGTCAGGCCGCCGGCGTCCACGCCGCGCCCTCGGCGAACCGCGACGCCAGGAGATGGTAGGTCCGCGCCCGGCGCGCGTCCTCGTCGTCGGCCCGATCCTCCTCCCACATCGGCGTGATCTCGCGCCAGGAGCGGGTGTCGGCGTGCAGCCGGTCGCGCGACCGCCGCACGGCGCGGATCGCCTCCGGCGCGGCGCGGACGAGACCGACCGGGTCGGCCACGGCGCGCTCGGCCGCCGTGAAGGCGCGCCGCGCCGCGGCGAGCGGCCGCTCAACGAGGGCCGCGATGCGGTCGAATTCTTCGCGGCGGATCTGGTCGCCCTCGACCCGCGCCCGGGCGGCGGCGAATTTCCGCGGCAGGCGGAACAGGCCGGCGTAGTGATCGCGCAGCGCTTCGACATAGGCGGCTTCGCGGGCGACGTCGTCGAACCGGCGGCGGGCGTCGTCGAGACCGA
>JAJFFL010000259.1 GCA_021776705.1 Alphaproteobacteria bacterium | reverse complement strand
TCGACGACGAGGTCGAGGGACCCGACGACTACGTCGCGACGTACGACGTCGGCGTCGCGCGCGACTTGGAGATGCTGTGCGCGAACCCAGATGTCGTCGTTCGCCGCGGCGAGAAAATGATCTACTGCGCCGGCGCTCTCGCCCAGGCCTACGCCGCGCGGGGCGGGCGTGTGGTGATGTGCGGCAAGCCGCACGCCGCGATTTACGACCTGGCGTTCAGCCTCATGGATCAAGCGGCGGGCCGGCCGGTCGACCGCCGCCGGGTGCTCGCGGTCGGCGACGGACCGGACACCGATCTCGCCGGGGCCGACGCCCAGGGCCTGGACTCGCTGTTCATTGCGCAAGGGCTGCACGGCGCGGCGGTCGGCGGCGGCTTGACCCCAAATGACTTGAAAGCGCTCTTGGGCGAGCGGAGCGAGAGCACGGCGTTCGCGGCGACAGCGTTTTCGTGGTGACGTCGGCCGCGCCGCCTAGGCGGCCAAGCGGCGTCCCCACCGCAGCTTCTTGCGGACCATGCGTTCGAGGTTCTCGACAAGGTCGGCCCGCAGGTCTTCGTGGTCGAGGGGCAGGTTCACGATCTGCATGATCGCGCCGATGTGCGTTTGGACCACTTCCGCGTCGAGCCGGCCTGACGCGCCGACACCCTCGATGTAGCGCACAAGTGAAGCCAGGGATTGCTCCAGTTCGCCGTCGGCGGCGTCATGCGACCGCATCCAGGCGGCGTGCGAGCGGGCGTGCATCTCCCGGATGGCGGCGCGGTCACGGGCGTCGAGTCGGAAGCTCATGGAGTTCAACGCGCGGGCGTCCTTGGCGACATCCTCGACGGCGGCCATTTGCTCATCGCTGCGATTTTCGACCGCCGGCGGATCGCTGAGCCGGCGGCGGCGACCGCGAAAGCTGTCGTTGTCGCGTCGGCGGCGGCAAGGGCCCACGTAAACCGAGCCGCGGACGAACGCGCGTTCGGGCGAGAGCGCGGCGGCCAGTTTGGCTTCGATCATCAAAGGAGAGAACGGCTTGACGATGATTTCGTTGACGCCGGAGTCGCGCGCTTGAGCGACTCGTTCCTTCCGGTGATGTCCGGTCACCAGGAGAATCGGCGCTTCCGGAATCGGCGACGCACGGTCGCGGCGAATCCAGTCGATCAGTTCAAAGCCGTCCATCGGCGACATGCGCCAATCGGTCAACACGACGTTCGGAGCCCAGGTTTGGATCTGCTCGACCGCCTCCCGGCCGTCGCACGCGGTGCGCACGGACATGAAGCCGAGAACGCGAAGGAGGTCGCACAGCAGCTGGCGCGCAAACCGCTGGTCGTCGACCACGAGGGCCGACATGCGGGACACGGCGTAGCGGTCGAGAACGGGACGCATCACGCTCATCGCATTCACGCCGCGTCGGCGTCGATGGCCGACGAACCGACGTCGTTGCGAATACGCCAGAATCGCATCGCGCGCTGCGCGGCCCCATGCGGGATCGATTCATAGGCGTCGCCGAATTCTCGCGCCCGCTCAGGATCACGAACCGCGACGCCCTCGCGCTCCATGGCGAGAGTGACGAAAAAGGCGCGGTCGCAGTCGGCGGACCGCAAGGCGATGGCGAGGCAATCGAGACTGTCGCCCTTCCACAACGTTTCCGTCGTGTCGTAGTCGAGGTCGAGCAGGTCGGCGAGACCCAGCACGAACTTGAGATGATCGCCGCCCCTCAAGAATTCGACCAGGGCGCCCCGCGTCAGCTTGCCGTGCACTTTCATTTCGCGCACCGCGCGCCGCGCCTTCGCGAGCCCGGGGTCTTTCGGTTTGACGGTCTTGGCCCGGTCGGCGGCCTTGACGAGAGCGCGTTCGAGTTCAGCGGGATCGATCGACTCGAAGCGTTCCAGAATTTGGCGCCGCAATTCGTCTTCAACGTAGATGATCATGTCGTGAAGAAGATCGGCGGGCGTGTCGTCGCGGCTCACCAACGGGCGGCGGAGCGAATCCACGGATTCGGATTTCTCGGTCAGCGTCTCGAAGGCGTGGCGCGACAATTGCGCGCCGGGATTTGAGGCGAGGCGCGTGAGGGTGCGGTCATCGCCGCGGCTGACGATCGCGTCAGAGACGTTTTCGCTCACCGAGGCGCGTTCTGAAATCGCACGCATGTGGTCCTGGCCTTGACCCTCGACGACGTCGACGAGGTGGGGGTCGGACAACACCGGAGAACTTGTCAGCACTGGGCGGGCGACCTCGATCACGTCGTGCGCGAGGCGGGCCATCAATTCGACCGGGGCGCCGGGCGTGCGGGCGAAGCGGGCGGCGAATTCGGCGCGAACCTCGACGTCAAGCTGGTCGAGAATGGCGCCCGCCAGTCCGGCGAATTCCTCTTGGCTCTTCGGCGTGATCCATTGTTCGTTGGCGATGAAAAGCGTCGAAATCTCGCGAAGGAGTTCGCGGCGCCGATCGCTCGACGGCTCTTTCGCGAGCGCGACCAGCTTGTCGATATGTTGGAGCATTTTCAGCGCCCGTGCCGAGTGAATTGGTCGAGCGACCATCGCGCAACGGCTTTAAGTTGCCGTGAAAATGCAGGGTTAACAGAGATTTGCGGAAATCTACGGCTTGCTCTCAATCGCGGGTCCCGCCTATGGATGCGGCCGTGAAATGTTGGGGCGGTGCAAGGCGTGATCACGGTCAGCGACTATCGGGACGTCCCGGCGGCGGCGTGCGGCGCGGCCATCGCGCTGGGAAACTTTGACGGCGTGCACCGCGGCCATCAGGTCGTCCTCGACGCCGCGCGGACGGCCGCGCACGCGCGCGGCGCGCCGTTCGGCGTCGCGGTCTTCAAGCCGCACCCGCGCCGGTTTTTTCAACCCTTGGCCGCGCCTTTCCGGCTGACGTCGAACGAATTTCGAGCGCGGTTGCTGGGGGAGTTCGGGGCCGACGTTCTGTTTGAGATCCCATTCGTCCGCGACCTTTCCCTCAAGGACGACGCCGCGTTCGTTCGCGAGGTGTTGGCCGACGGCATGGGCGTCAGCCACGTGGCCATCGGCTTTGACTACCGGTTCGGCAAGGACCGCGTCGGAGACGCCGGGTCGCTGTCTCGGTTGGGCGCCGACGCCGGCATCGGGGTCACCGTCGTGGATGAAGTGGCGGACGGCGGCGCCAAGTGTTCGTCGACCGCGATCCGACAGGCGTTGGAGACGGGGGATGTCGCAACCGCTGAAGCCTTGCTGACGCGGCCGTGGATCGTCGACGGTCATGTGGAGCGCGGCGACCAGCGCGGCCGCACGATCGGCTACCCGACGGCCAATGTTCCGTTGGGGGTGCTAAAGCGTCCGAAATTCGGCGTTTACGCCGTTGAAGCGCGGGTCGACGGCGAGGGCGGTTGGCGGCCTGGCGTCGCCAACGTCGGCGTCCGCCCGACGTTCGACGGGACCGAAGAGCGGGTTGAAGTCCACCTCTTCGACGTTGACGAAGATCTCTACGGCCGCCGCCTCGATGTCGCCTTTCGCGCGTTCATCCGCGACGAACGGAAGTTCGACGGCGTCGAGGCGCTCAAGGCCCAGATCGCGTTGGACAGCGTCGCCGCCCGGGCCGCGCTGTAACTTATTCGCCCGCCGGCGCTTTCGGCGTGTCGGTCACCGCGGCGTCGAGCTTGGCGCCCTGTTCGGCCTTCCGCGACAGCGAAAAAATGACGCCGGACAGGCCGAGAAGCGCGATCAGGTTCGGCGCCGCCATCATGCCGTTGCCGATCGAAGCCACGCCCCACGCGAGGTTGTTCGTCCACACCGCGCCCGCGAACACGACGACGCACCACATCACGCGGTAGGGCTTGATGACCCAAATCCCGAACATGAACTCCATCGCGCGTTCGCCGTAGTACGCCCAGCCAAGAATGGTGGTGAACGCAAACACCATCAGACCGAACGTGACGATGTATTCGCCGTGCGGAATCGAGGCTCCGAACGACTGCGCCGTGACGTCGGCCGCGGAGGCGATGCCCGACTGCCACGCCGGCAGATTCGTGACCGCGGCGCCGGACGAGTCGATGAACGTAAACACCGAAGGCGCCGTCAGAATCACCAGCGCGGTCATTGTGCACACCAGGAGCGTGTCGATGAACGTGCCGAGCATCGCGATCAGACCCTGCTTGTGCGGGTCGTGGGTTCGCGCCGCGGCGTGGGCGATGGCGGCGGAGCCGAGGCCGGCCTCGTTGGAAAACGAACCCCGGTTGGCGCCCTCGCGGATCGCGGCCGCGAAGGCCGCGCCGAGGAAGCCGCCGGCGGCCGCCGATCCGGTAAAGGCGTTGTCGATGATCATCATGAAGGCGCCCGGCACCAAGGGGGCGTTGGCGCTGAGCACGACGAGGGCCCCGATGATGTAGGCGGCGGCCATGAACGGCACGAGAACGCTCGCCACGCGCGCGATCGACTCGATGCCGCCGATGATGACGACGAACACAAGCGCCGCGACCACGCCGCCGGCGAGAACCGTTGGCACGCCCATCAGCACGTCCGGGTTGTCGGCGAGCGTGTTCACCATTGCCGGATAAGAGGTCTGGCAAACCAGAGCGTGAAACGACGACGGACCGGCTGCATTGGTCGCGGCCGCCGACAGAAGCTCGATCTGCTCGCGGCAATTGAAGATGTCGGGGAACGGCACGTTGGAGTTAAAAAGCGCCGCGACCGAGTTGGACTGCACGAGGTTGCCGGTGCCGAACGCCGCCACGCCGAGGAAGATCGCGAACAGCCAGGCAAGCCAGAGGAAGTTCTTTCCCAAGCCGTTCTTGATGTAATACATCGGCCCGCCGACGTGCTTGCCGCGCGCGTCGGTCTCGCGGTAGCGCACGGCGAGAAGCGCCTCGGAATACTTTGTGGCCATCCCGAAGACGGCCGTCATCCACATCCAGAACACCGCACCCGGTCCGCCGAGCGTGATCGCCGTGGCGACGCCGGCGATGTTGCCGGTGCCGATGGTGGCGGACAGCGCCGTGAACAGAGCCGCGGCGGGAGAGATTTCGCCGTCTTTCTGGTCGCCCTTGCCGGACCGGAACAGCAGGCCGATCGCCTTCGGCAACAGGCGGATCGACAAGAATCGCGTGCCGATCGTCAGATACAGGCCGGTCCCGAACAGGAGCATGACCAGAACCGGCGGCAGGAAGCTCACCGGACTCCAGCCCCAAACCCAGCCGTCGACGGTGCCTACGATTTGAGCAAAATCTTCCACGGGACCCCTCGCTTTTTCGCGGGAACCCTAGCGTCCGAGGCTCACTTGTCGATTCCCTGGATGCATTCCTCGGCCGAAAAAACGTCGAGCGGCGCCCAACGGCCACGGCCCGACCACCTGGATCAAGCGCGTTGTCGCCCGCCCAGCGCCATGCCGCCGAGGGCCTCGCGGCGCGCCCGGGCGACGTCGCGCAACAGCGGTGCGCCGGGAATGTCGCCGCTGTCGGCGTTTTCGAGAATGAGGCGGTCCCACAGATCGTAGACGTCGTTGACCGCGATCGCCTCCGGCGAGCGGGCGAGCGCATAGGCGGTGGTGGAGTCTTCGTCGTCGCGTTCGACCCTGTGGAGAAAGCCGGCCGCGACAAGGTGGTCGGCGAGGGCGCGGATCGTCGCTTCGGGCGCCCGCAGGCGATGCGCGATGTCGTCGAGGGAGGCCGCCCCTCCGTCGCGGAACCGTTCTTCGGCGACGGCGAGAATGGTGATCAGCCAGCGCGGGTCGGCGAGATCCTCGGCGTCGAGCTTGCGCTTGCCGGACCCGTAGTCCTCCTGGTGCCGGACGGTTTGAAGAACATAGGAGACTTCGAGGCCGAACAGGATGATCAGCCAATTCAGCCACAGCCACATCAGCGCCAACGGCAAGACCGCCAGGGCCCCGTACAGCGACTTGCCGGCGTAGATGTCGACGTAGGTCGAGAACAGCTCCAACAGACCGACCGAGCCGAGCGCGGCGAGGAGAGCGCCGATCGCCGCCGCCCGCAGTTTCACGAGCGTGTTCGGGATCAAGATGTAGACGAGGTAGAACACGATCCACGTCGTCAGCATCGGGAAAACCAGGGCGAACGGCGGACCGAGCCAACTCGTCCACGCTTGCCCGGACAACAACGCGGTCAGCCGATTCTGCAGCAGCTGGCCGGCGATGATGACCAGCGGCGCGAGCGTCAAGGTGGTGTAGTAGAGAGGCAAGCGCACGTGCCATGGGCGCGACTGCGGCGCGCCGTAAATCTGGTTGAAGCTTTGCTCGATGGTCGCGAGCAGCCCGGTCGAGGCGTAGAGAAACACGAACACGCCGACGACGCCGATGCTTTGGAAGTTGATTTCCTGAAGCCGGTTGAGAACCCCCAACACCGCGTCGTCGATTCGCGAAATCGTCGCGTCGAACTCGGACGCGTCGGCCGGTTCGCCGAGGATGACGCTGGGTTCGCCGGTGGCGCCGTCGGCGACCAGCCATTCGACGGCGGTGTCGACGACGAAGTCCTTGAACGCCACCTGTTCGGACGGGCCGACGAATGTGCGAAGGACGACCAGGATCAGCGCCAAGGTGGGCAACAGCGAAAACAGCGTATGGTAGGTCAAGGCGGCGGCGATCTGGCCGGCCTTGTCCTTGCGGATTTCAGACACGCCGTGGCGTGTCGCGCCGACCAGAAAACGGACGACGGATCGCAGCGCGCCGACCGGCGCGGCGGCGAATCCTGGGGACGGGGCGTCTCGGCGCGGCATGGCGTCCTCTTTGCGGCGACTCACCTGGCGGCCGACAGTCTACAGCACCTGCGGCCGCTGGACGCCCCGCGCGCGCTCTGCTAATTCGCGGCCTATGACCGCGTTTCGCGCCATTCCCGCCCGTCCGCGAATTACCGGCCCGGTCCGCTGAAGCCCATCGGCGGATCCGGGGCGACGCCGTTTGACCTCCTGAATTCGCCGGACGCGATCTGATGACCGATTCAACAGAAAAAACCCAAGCCGCGGCCGCCGCGGGCCGCGACTACCGCGAAACCCTTTTCCTGCCCAAGACCGAGTTCCCGATGCGGGCCGGCTTGCCGAAGGCTGAGCCCGCGTGGCTCGAGCGCTGGGCCAAGCTCGGACTCTATGAACGCATGCGCGCGGACGCGAAGGACCGGACTCCGTGGATCCTCCACGACGGCCCGCCGTACGCCAACGGCCACCTCCACATCGGCCATGCGCTCAACAAGATCCTCAAGGACTTCGTCGTCCGGTCGCGCCAAATGGCCGGCTTTGACGCCTCCTACGTTCCCGGCTGGGACTGTCACGGGCTGCCGATCGAGTGGAAGGTCGAAGAAGCGTACCGCGCTAAGGGAAAGAAAAAGGACGACGTCCCGGTCGACGAATTCCGCAAGGCTTGCCGCGACTACGCCGACGAATGGGTCGGCGTGCAGACCGAGGAGTTTCTGCGCCTCGGCGTCGTCGGCGACTACAAGAACCCCTACACGACGATGGCGTACTCCTCGGAAGCCGCGATCGTCGCCGAGTTTTTGAAATTCGCGACCACCGGCCAAGTTTACCGCGGCTCGAAACCGGTGATGTGGAGCCCGGTTGAACAGACCGCGTTGGCTGAAGCGGAGGTCGAGTACCAGGACCATACGAGCCACACGATCTGGGTGCGGTTCCCGGTGGTCGACGGCGTGGAGGACGCCAGCGTCCTGATTTGGACGACCACGCCGTGGACGATTCCCGGCAACCGCGCGATCGCGTTCGGCGCATCGCTGAACTACGGCCTGTATCAAGTGGACGCCGTCGGCGAATTCGTGGACCCGCGGACGCAGGAAAAGCTGACGCCGTGGGCGACGGTCGGCGAGAAGCTGGTCGTCGCCGATGCGCTTTGGGACGGCGTCGCAAAAGCGGCGAAGATCGACGGCTTCAAGCGGCTTGGCGACGCGGACCCGTCCGGCTGGGTTTGCGCCCACCCCTTCCGCGGCCTGGACGGTGCGGACGGGTACTTCAATTTCGACGTGCCCATGTTGCCCGGCGACCACGTCACCGAGGAGGCCGGCACGGGCTTCGTCCACACAGCGCCGTCGCACGGCCAGGAGGACTACGACGTTTGGGCGAACACCCCGTCGTTCCGCGCGCTCTTGCCCACGCTCCCCGACATGGTCGACGAGCGCGGCGCCTACTACGACCATGTGCCGTTTTTCGCCGGCGAGCAGGTGGTCCGCACCGAGGGCAAGAAAGTCGGCGAAGACGGCGGCGCCAACCCGGCGGTGATCAAGAAGTTGATCGAATCCGGCGCGCTTTTGGCGCGCGGGCGGATGACTCATTCCTATCCGCACTCGTGGCGCTCGAAAGCGCCGCTGATCTTCCGCAACACGCCGCAGTGGTTCATCGCGCTCGACAGACGCGGCTCCGACGGCAAGACCTTGCGTGAAAAGGCGCTCGCGGCGATCGACGCCGTGACCTGGCATCCCGAAGGCTCGATCAACCGCATCCGCGCCATGGTCGCCGACCGGCCGGACTGGCTGATCTCGCGCCAACGCGCGTGGGGCGTGCCGTTGACGATCTTCGCCGACAAGCAGGGCGACATTCTGCAGGACGAAGCGGTCAACGCGCGCATCCTGAAAGCCGTTGAAGTCGGCGGCGCCGACGCTTGGTTCACGACGCCGGCGCAAGAATTCCTTGGAAACGAACATTCCACGGATGAATGGACCAAGGTCGAGGACATCCTCGATGTCTGGTTCGACTCCGGCTCGACCCACGCCTTCACGCTCGAAGGTCGCGGCTATCCGTGGCCCGCTGACCTTTACCTCGAAGGCTCCGACCAGCACCGCGGCTGGTTCCAGTCGTCGTTGTTGGAGGCGTGCGGCACGCGCGGCATGGCGCCCTACAAGGAAGTCCTCACCCACGGCTTCGTCATGGATGAGCAGGGTGAGAAAATGGCGAAGTCGAAAGGCAACGTGACCTCGCCGGCGGAAGTGACGAATCAATTCGGCGCCGACATCTTGCGCCTCTGGGTCGCGACCTCGGACTATGAATCCGACCTGCGCGTCGGCCCCAACATCATCCAGGCCAACGTCGACGGCTACCGGCGGCTGCGCAACACGCTGCGCTATCTGCTCGGCGCCCTCGACGGCTTTTCCGACGCCGAGCGCGTCGAGACCAAAGACATGCCGGGCCTCGAGCGCTGGGTGCTGCACCGGGTCGCGGAATTGGACGACGTCGTGCGCGACGGCTACGCCCGGTTCCGGTTCAAAGAGTCGTTCGCGGAATTGTTCAGGTTCTGCACCAACGACCTGTCCGCCTTCTACCTCGACGTGCGCAAGGACGCGCTCTATTGCGACGCGCCCGACAGCGTCCGACGCCGGGCCTGCCGCACGGTCATGGATATTGTGTTCGATCGTTTGACCGCGTGGCTGGCGCCGATCCTGCCGTTCACGATGGAGGAGGCGTGGCTGTCGCGATTTCCGTCCGACGACGAGTCCGTGCACTTGCGGCTGATCCCGGAGACTCCGAGCGCCTGGCGCGATCCCGCTCTGGCGGCGCGCTGGGCCCGCGTCCGCAAGGTGCGCCGGGCGGTCACCGGGGCGCTCGAGGTGGAACGTCGCGAAAAGCGCATCGGGGCGTCGCTTGAAGCCGCGCCGGTCGTGCACGTCGCCTCGGACGACGACCGCGCCGCGCTGGCCGCCGCCGCCGAAGGCGGGGACCCGGAGGCCTTCCTCGCCGAGATGGCGATCACGTCCGGCGCGCGGATCGTCGCCGGCGACGGCCCCGCCGCCGCGTTTCGCCTCGACGACGTGGCCGGAGTCGCGGTCGAGCCGGCGCGA
>JAJFFL010000258.1 GCA_021776705.1 Alphaproteobacteria bacterium | reverse complement strand
ACCGCCTGTACGAAGCGCTCGCCGCCGCCGACCCGACCTTGCAACGCGGCGCGGCGCGCTCGGCCTGGGGGATGATGGAGTCGCGCCGGCTGCAGTGGTTCGTCGGCCTCGACGCCGAGTTCAAGGAAATCGAAAGCGCCTTCCTGACGATGGAGGGGGTCGGCCAATGGGCGGGGTTCGCCTGGCTCGTCCACCCGCGAGGCGGCGGATTGGAATACGAGGAGGCGCTGGACGCCTGGCGCCGCGGCGGCCGCAAGTGGAGTCAGGATGAAGGCTTGGCGGTGTTCTTGTTGATTGACCGCCTCGACCCGACCTGGGTCGAGCGCGCCTTCAGCGATCCGCCGACGTTCGCCGGCCAGCTGCTGTCACGGGCGATCGCCGCGCCGGCGCCGGGCTAGGCGGAGCCGGCGCCTGTCGTTCCAGGCGCGGACCTTCGGTCCGCTCCTCAAAATGAGGGACGCTAAGAAATGCACCGACCAACCGCTGGTCGAGGAGCCAAGCTCGGACCCTCAGGCTGAAGCGCCGCGAAGCGGCGTCTCGAAGCGCTGGCGCCGTTCAGCCCGGCCGGGGCTCTACGCCTTCTCGAACACCACCGAGAGATTGTTCGCCGGCATCTCGACGACGTCGCGAAGCTCCAAACCTCGGGCGCGCGCCTCCGCCTCCACGTCGTCGAGGTCGCGCACGCCCCAATCCGGATCGCGGGACTTGAGCGACGCGTCAAACTCGGCGTTCGACGGCGACGTGTGGGCGCCGCCTCGGGAATAGGCGCCGTAGAGGAACAAGATCCCGCCCGACCGCAACAACCTGCCGGCGCCGGCGATCAGACCGCGACCCGCCGCCCACGGCGCAATGTGGATCATATTGATCGAGACGACGGCGTCGAACGGCGCCTCGTCTTCGACCCCCCACGTCTCGGCGCTGGCGTCGATCACCGACGGCGGCCGAATTTGCGCGAGCGCCGCGTGCGCCGTCCAGGCCGCGACGCTGGCGCGCGAGGCCGGATCGAGTTCCGACGGGAACCAGGTCAGGTCCGGCCGCGCGGTCACGAACGCCACGGCGTGCTCGCCGGTGCCCGAGCCGATCTCCAACACCTTGGCGTTCTTCGCCAGGAACCGCGCCAGCACGTCGGCGATGGGACCGCCGTTGCGCGCCGCCGACGGCGAGAACAGGCGCGCGTCGCCGCGGGTCTCGCGGTCTTCGAGGGCGATGGGCTTGTCGGCCGTCATTCGTCGGCCCCTTCGAGCCAGGGAAGCTGACGCACCTCGAACACGGCGTCGACGTCGCCGCCGTGTTCGAACGTCAGGGTCACGGGAATCTCATCGCCGATCGCGAAGGCGCCGTCGGTGTCGAGCAGCGCCAGCATGTGGCCGGCCGGTTCGAACACCACTTCGCCGCGCGCCGGGATGACGACGCCGTCGCCGACGTCGCCCAGGTGCATGGCGCCGCCGGAGACGACGATCAGATCGATGTCCACGCGCGCCGCGCGCGGGCTCGACGCCGACACCAACTTGTCGTCGACGCCGCCCGGATTGCGGATCACCGCGTAGCCGTCGCTTCCGAGCGCGCCCTCAGGCACGCGCTGCGCCCATGGCATGGTCGGCTCCCGCGTCGGCGTCGCCCAGGCGTCGGTCACCACCGGCACGGCCGGGCCGGTGTCGGCGGCGGGGCCGCAAGCGGCGGACACGAGTATGACGGCCGCCAAGAATACGCGCCTCATGAGAGCCACCCCGTTCGCAGTGCTGTCCGCCCAATTGCGCGCCGATTCATAGCACGACGCGGCGAATGCCGCGCACGAGGCGGACGACCTCAACCTAGGCCCGCATGCCGATCGCCGGCGGGAACACGTCGTCGGGGCCGTCTGGCGGCGGGACTTGTGGGACTGGCTGATAACGCAGGAACCGCGTATTGACGGACACTACGGCGTCGACACGGCGCGCCAAGCGGTGTTCGGCGTCGAACATCGTCGCCAGCGGCGCTTCGCCGATGAACGTCGCCGCCTCGTCGCCAAGTCGGCTCTCTTTGATATGGCCTTGCGCCTCGTGGATCGCGGCGCGGATCGCGTCGGCGGCGGCGGACGGCGCCGTGATGCTGATCTCCATGATCGGTTCGAGCAGCTTGGGCTTCGCCGACCGCCCGGCTTCGCGGAACGCTGCGCGGGCGGCGATCTCGAACGCCATCACCGACGAGTCGACGTCGTGGTAGGCCCCGTCGACGAGCGTCGCCTTGTAGTCGATCACCGGGAAGCCGGCGAGAATGCCGCTCTCGGCGACGGACCTCAGGCCCTTCTCCACGCCCGGCACGTAGGCCTTCGGCACATTGCTCTCGGGCGCGGTGTTGACGAACGCTTCGCCGCCTCCCGGTTCGAGCGGCCTGAATTCAATTATCACGCGCGCGAACTGGCCCGAGCCGCCGGTCTGCTTCTTGTGCGTGTAGTCGATCGTCGTCGGTCGGCCGAGAGTCTCGCGGTAGGCGACCTGCGGCTGACCGATGTTGGCCTGGACGCCGAACTCCCGCGAGAGACGCTCAATCACGTGCTTGAGGCGACTGACGCTGTCCCCGGCGAGGATCGTTTGGCCACTCTCGGAGTCGACTGAGACGCCGAAGAACGGGTCGTCGGCGGCGAGGCTTGGAAGCGCCGCGGCGAATTTCTCCTGGTCCGCCTTCGACTTCGGCTCGATGGCGATCTCGATCAGGTGTCGGCGCGGGTCCTCAGTCATGCCCGCATTCTGCACATCTGCTCGACCACGTCGCGTCGCAGAAACGCCCCGGCAACGCGAATCGCCTGTAGAGTGGCGCGATGCGCGGCCGATCACGTCACACCTTCTACGAATTCTTCGCCGGGGGCGGGATGGCGCGGCTCGGTCTCGGGCCGCGGTGGGCGTGCCTGTTCGCCAACGATCTCGACCCGAAAAAGGCGGCCGTCTACCGATTGAACTTCGGCGGCGAAGACTTCCACCAAGGCGACGTGTGGGACGTCCAGGCTGACCAGTTGCCCGGGACCGCCGACCTCGCTTGGGCGTCGTTTCCCTGTCAGGACCTGTCGCTCGCCGGCCGCCGCGAAGGCCTCGGCGGCGAGCGCTCCGGGACCTTCTACGGGTTCTGGCGCCTGATGGAGGATCTGCGCGCCGAAGGCCGCTGCCCGCGCGTCGTGGTGCTGGAGAACGTCTCCGGCGTGCTGACGTCGAACGGCGGCCACGACTTCCGCGAAATCGTCTCCTGCCTGCACGACGCCGGCTGGACCTACGGCGCGCTGGAACTCGACGCCGCGCGCTTCCTGCCGCAGTCGCGCCCGCGCCTGTTCTTCGTCGCCGTGCGCGGCTCGGCGCCCGCCGATCTCGGCGTCGGCGGCGACCTTTTGGATCGCGACGCGCCGCCGGCGTTCGGGCGCACCTCCGCGGTCGCGGCGGCGGTCAAGCGCCTGCCGAAAAATCTCCGCGCCGGCTGGGTGTGGTGGCGGACGCCGGAACCGCCGGCGCGCAACACGGCCTTGATCGACGTGCTCGACGACGACGTGCCCGACAGTCTCTGGCACGCCAAGAAAGATACCCGGCGCCTGATCTCGCTGATGGCGCCCTTGCACCGCGAACGCCTCGAGGCGGCGCGCGCCGCCGGCGAACGCCGGGTCGGCGCCGCGTTCCGGCGCATGCGGGTCGAAAACGGCGAACGGGTGCAGCGGGTCGAGGCGCGCTTCGACGGCCTCGCCGGCTGCCTGCGCACCCCGGCCGGCGGCTCGAGCCGGCAATTTCTGTTCGTGTGCGACGACGGCGATATCCGTTCCCGGGTCCTGACGCCGCGCGAGACCGCGCGCCTGATGGGCCTGCCGGACGACTATGCGCTGCCCGACGGCGCGACCGCCGCCCTGTCGGTCACCGGCGACGGCCTGGCGGCCCCGGTCGTGCGCTGGCTCGCCGCCACCCTGATCGAGCCCCTGCTCGCCGAGGCGCCGGCCGAAGCCGCGGCGTGACGCGGTGAAGATCGCCGTCGTCGGGTGCGGGATCGGCGGCATGGCCGCGGCCCTGGCGCTGCGACGCGGCGGCCACGACGTCGTCATCCACGAAGAATTCGCCGCGGCGCGCCCGCTCGGCGCCGGTCTCTTGATGCAGCCGACCGGACTTGCGGCGCTCGACGCCCTCGGCCTGCGCGATCAGGTCGCGGCGCGCGGCGCGCCGGTGCGCCGGCTCCTCGGCCGCACGCCGGCGGGCCGCGCCGTGCTCGACCTCGGCTACGAAGGCGCGCACGGCGTTGGGGTCCATCGCGCGATCCTGTTTGACGCCCTCCACGACGCCGTGCGCGGCGCCGGCGTGAGCGTCGCGTGCGGCCGCAAGGTGGTCGATGTCGGCGATCCCGAGGCCCCCGCCTGCGTCTTCGCCGACGGCGACCGCGCGCCCGCCGATCTGATCGTGGTCGCGGACGGCGCGGCGTCGACGTTGCGCGACCGCGTCGTCCCGAACGCCCGCGCGCCGCTCTACCCCTGGGGCGCCTTGTGGACGATCCGTCCGGACACCGCCGGGCGCTGGGACGGAACCTTGGCGCAAGTCTACGACGGCGCCGCGATCATGATCGGCGTCCTCCCGGTCGGCGCCGCGCCGGGCGCGGAGGACGCCAGGCACGTCTCCTTCTTCTGGTCCGTGCGCCGCGAAAACTTCGCCGCCGCGCGCGCCGCCGGGATCGAGGCGCTGCGCGCCGACGTCGCCGCCTTGTGGCCGGACGCCGCCGCCCTGCTCAACGGCCTGACCGACATGCGCACTCTTGCCGAGGCGGAATACCGCAACGTCGCGGCGCGGCCGTGGCGCCGGGGACGGGTGGTGCTGATCGGCGACGCGGCGCACGGCATGAGTCCGCAACTCGGCCAAGGCGCCAACCTCGCCCTGCTCGACGCGCTGGAGCTGGCGCGCGCCGTCGGCCCGGGCGCGACGGTCCACGCCTTGCCCGCCGCGCTTCGCGCCTACGCGCGCGCGCGCTCGGCCCACACCCGGTTCTATCAATTCATGTCCTGGATCCTGACGCCGGTGTTCCAGTCGAACAGCCGCGCCGTCGGCCTCATGCGCGACGCGTTTCTCGGCCTCGCCTGCAAGCTGCCGCTGATCGGCGGCGTGATGCGCGCGACGCTCGCCGGACGCGCGACCTTGGGTTTCCGCGCCTGGCGCGGTACCTGGGAGCCATGAGCCACGACGTCTTTACGCCCGACAAGCGCTCGGCGGTGATGGCCGCGGTGAAGGGCAAGAACACCAAGCCGGAAATCCAGGTGCGCAAGCTCGCGCACGCCCTGGGGTACCGATTCCGGCTGCACCGCAGGGACTTGCCGGGCTCGCCGGATCTGGTGTTTCCGGGCCGCCGGGCGGTGATTTTCGTCCACGGCTGCTTTTGGCATGGCCACGACTGTCGGCGCGGCGCCCGCGCCCCCAAAACCACCGCCGCCTATTGGCGCGACAAGATCGCCCGCAACAAGGCGCGCGACGCGCACGCCCTCGCGGCGCTTGAATCCCAGGGCTGGCGCGCCCTGACGCTGTGGGAGTGCGAGCTCAAGCGCGAGGATTTCGCGGGGCGAATCGGCGCATTCCTCGGCCGCACTGGCGAGACGGCTTTATCCAAACGACAGGTCGGGTTAAGCCAGAAGAAACCGCGACCCGGGAGAACCGCGCGATGATTCACGATCTGACCAAAAAGCTGATCGACAAGATCCATGCGCAGACCTTGTCCGGGTCCGTCGAATGGACCGAGGGTCCGGGCAAGCACGCGTACGCCTTTGAAGCCGACGCTTTCAACGTCGTCGTCGACGCCACCGCCTCGACCGCCAATCTGGTGATCTCCGACACCGAAGGCCGCGAGTTGGAGAACCTCACCGAGGAAGAACTCGCCCAAGCCTCCAACGGTCAGGGCCTCGATTACGAGCAGGTGGTGCGCGAAGTCCACTCGCACGCCCGCCGCTCCGCGCTCGGCACCGACAACGCGATCGAGAAAATTCTCGGCGCGCTCGACGGCAAGGGCGGCGGCGGCGAAGAGCGGCGCGGCTGGCGCTGATCGCGACGCCGCCCGCCGGCCTTACAAATCCGTCATTCGGCGTTCGTCCTCCGACGTGGTTTCGTACACTTGAAAAACCGGGAGGACGTGATGCGCGTTTTGATCAGCTTGTGCGCCGCTCTGGCGCTGACCGGCGCGGCGTTCGCCGACGACGCCGAGGACAAGGCGGCCGTCGAAGCCGCGATCTTCAGCTACTTCGAGGGCGTCAAGGAAGGAAACCTCGAAAAACTCGAGAAGGCCTTCGTCGTCGACAAGGCGCACATGAAAGGCCACACCGCGACTGGCGAGATTGCGTCGCATCCGATCACTGCGGCATTCGAACATTGGACCAGCGGCGACCCTGCGCCCGCCATGCAGGGCGAGATCTTGTCGATCGAGATTTTCCACGGCGTCGCCGCGCACGCGACCTTCGACTTTGATGGCGATTATTTCGACATGTTCCAACTCGCCAAGGTCAACGGCGAGTGGCGAATCGTGAACAAGTTCTACATCGCAACGCCGGATGAGGGTTAGGTGCTAAAGCCCCTCGTCCCACTCCGGTTCCGGGCCGAACGCCTCGGCGAGGTGATCGACGAACAAGCGCACGCGCCCTGACAAGAAGCGGTTTTGCGGAAACACCGCCCAGATGTCGCGGTGCTCCGGCGTCCAGTCGCACAACAGCCGCGTCAGCCGCCCGGCGGCCACGTCCTCGCCGATTACGAACGTTGGGACCAGGATTACGCCGTAGCCCTCCAGCGCGGCGCACCGCGCCGCGTCCGCCGAATTGACGTGCAGCCCGCCGGACACGTGCGCTTCCTCCACCGACCCGTTCTTTTCAAACGTCCATCGGCGCGGCGACGGCACATTGGTGTCGATGACGCAGGTGTACTTTTCGAGGTCGGAGGGCGACACGATCGATTCGGCCGGATGCCCCGCCTTGACCACCAGCGCCACCTTGGCGGGCGCCAGGCGGCGCGCGATCAGGCTTGAATCGTCGAGCCGGCCGATGCGCACCGCGACGTCGAAGCCTTCCAGTACGAGATCGACCATGCGGTCGGACAGCGACAGGCGCGCCTCAACGTTTGGGTGCGCCTTCAAGAACGCCAGAACGACCGGCATCAAGCGCCGCGTCCCGAACGTCAGCGGGGCGGAAATTCGCAGGGCGCCGGCGGGCTCGGAGTGTTCAGCGCGCACCCCGTCCTCCAGCGCGTCGAGGTCGGCGAGCAGCGGCCGCGCGCCTTCGAGGTAGGCCGCGCCCGCGGCGGTCAGCGATACGGAACGCGTGGTGCGGTCGAGGAGCCGCGCGCCGAGCAAGGATTCGAGCGCGGCGACCTTCTTCGACACTTGCGCCGGCGACACGCCCTCGCGCCGCGCCGCCTGGGTGAAGCCGCCGTGTTCGGCGACGGCGGCGAACAGACGCATAGCCTCGATGCGGTCCATTGTTTCATTCCCATCTGGAAACAGTAGTTGCCGATTTCCCACTTTAAGTCGAATTTGGAATTGCTCAAATAGGACGACAGCACGCAACTTAAAGAGTGTCCGCCATGTCTCAGCTTCGTCCTCTTTTTCTCGGCCATGGGGCTCCAACCTTGGCCACAGGCGCCAGCGCGGCGCGCGCGCATCTTGAAAGCTTGGCCGCCGACACTTCGCCCCGCGCCTACGCGGTTGTGTCGGCGCATTGGGAGGCCACGCCGGTCGGCGTCACGGCGAGCCCGACGCCGGAAACGGTCCACGACTTTTGGGGGTTCGGCCCAGAGCTTGAAGCCATGACCTATCCGGCGCCCGGCGACCCGGAGCTGGCCGGCGAAATCGTCCGTCAACTCGCCGCGGCCGGCATTGATGCGGTCGCCGACGCGCGTCGCGGACTCGACCACGGCGTTTGGATTCCTCTGAGCCTGATGCGGCCGAACGCCGACACGCCTGTGGTTCAGATCGCTCTGCCGGCCGGCGGCGACGCGGCCGACGCCGCGCGCCTTGGCCGCGCGCTTGCGCCGCTGGCGGATCACGGCGTTCAAATCGTCGGCTCCGGCTCGCTCACCCATTCCCTGCGCGACAGCCTGCGCACGCCCGAAGACGCGCCGGTCGCGAACTTCGCGCGCGACTTCGCCGACTGGGCGGCGGCGCGTCTCGCCGCCGGCGACCTCGACGCTCTGCTCGACTGGCGTTCGGCTCCGCAGGCGGCGCGCAACCATCCGACTCCGGAGCACTTTACGCCGCTGATCGCCGCGCTTTCCGCCGGCGATCTGCGCCAAGCCGAGCGCCGCCACGCCAGCTTCACCCACGGCGCCCTGGCGATGGACGTGTGGGCGTTCTAGGCGCTTCGGCGGCCGCCGTTGCGACGTGTGCCGTTTGATCGCTATATGTGTCGCATAGGACCGCTAGAACTAGATGAACCGCCCATGCCCAATGTGTTGATGCTGGCCGCGGCGCTGGCCGCGCAGGATCCGGTCGCCCTGCCCGACAGCGCCGTGATCGACCTGGCGCCGGCGGCCAACGGCGTCGCCTATCAGCTCTACGTGCACACGCCGCCGGGCTACGCCGAATCCATCCGCGACTACCCGGCGATCTACCTGCTCGACGCCGAATACAGCTTTCCGCTCGCCGTCGCGATCGCCGATCACCTAACGGCGCGAGGCCAGATGACCCCGGCGGTGCTCGTGGGCGTCGCCTACCCCGACAAGACGGTGCGCGGCTATCGCGCCAACCGCAGCCGCGACTACACCCCCACGCACGTGCCCGACGGCGGCTACGGGCCGGAGTTCCAGGCCGAGTCCGGCGGCGCCGCGGCGTTTCGCGACGCCTTCGCCGACGCCATCATTCCCTTCGTCGAAGAGCGCTACAGGGTTGTCGCGAACACGCGCGGCCTGGTGGGGCACTCCTACGGCGGCGTGTTCGCCGCGACCACGCTGCTGTCGCGCCCGGACCTGTTCGACCGCATCATCTCCGTCAGCCCGTCGCTGTGGTACGACGACGGCTACGCCTTTGCTCTCGAAGCGGAGACGCGCGGCGACGCCCTCGGCGACGACACGCGGATCTATTTCGCCGTCGGCTCGTTCGAGGAACAACAGGGCGTGCACCTGATGGTGTCCGAGATGCGCCGCTTCGCCGACGCCCTCGACGCGCGCGACGACCCGCGGCTGACGGTCGCCGGCGCCGACATTTTCGACAACGAGACACACGCCTCGATCTTCCCCACCGCCCTGTCGACGGGCCTGCGCAAGCTCTATCCGCCCGGCGAGTGAGTCGGCGCTTGACGGCGCCGCGCCTCTGCCGTCACATCGTCAGTCACTTGCAATATGCAACTGAGGGCGGCGAACATGACGTTTGAGGGATTCAAGCCGAGCTTCTTCAAGTTCTTGAAGGACCTAAAAGCGAACAACGACAAGCCGTGGTTCGAAGCGAACAAGGCCCGCTACAAGGCCGAGATCGAAGCCCCGCTGCTCGACTTCATCACCGCCATCGCGCCGAAGCTGGCGAAGGTGTCGCCGCACTTCATGGCGATCCCGAAGGTCAACGGCGGCTCGATGTTTCGCATCCACCGCGACGTGCGCTTCTCCAAGGACAAGACCCCGTACAAGACCCACGCGGCGGCGCAATTCCGCCACGACGCCGGCAAGGACGCGCACGCGCCAGGGTTCTATCTGCATCTCGAGCCCGGACGCGTGTTCTACGGCGGCGGTCTGTGGATGCCGCCGTCCGACAAGCTCAAGGCGATCCGGGAGCGCATCGCCGGCAAGACGTCGGAATGGTCGAAAGCCAAAGGCGCGGCGTCGGTGAAGAAGACGTTCGGCGACCTGCGCGAGGGCGACCCCCTGTCGCGGCCGCCGAAAGGCTTCGACCCTGACCACCCGGCGATCGACGACCTCAAGAAGCGCTCCTTCTTCATCATGGCCGAAGCTCCGCAAAAAGCCGCCGCCACGCCCGGTTTCGTCGACGACGTCGCCAAGGCGTTCAAGGACGCAAGTCCGGTGATGAAGTTCCTCTGCCAGGCCGTGGGAGCGCCCTACTGAGCCCGCCAAACGCGACCTGACGCCGCGGCGTTACATTTGAACTTGCAACGCATTCGCAAATGCTGCAGCGTCCGGCTCTCCTTGGAATGAGGCGAAGCATGACGCTTCACGAGCTTGAAATCGGCCGCGCGGCCTGGGTCGCCGCCATCGCCGAGGACGACCCGGACCTGGCCGCGAAGCTGCGCGAAATCGGCTTCGCGGAGAACGACGAAGTCGAAGTGATGCACGCCGGCCCCTTGGGGGCGACCGGCGTCTGCGTGCGTCTCAACCGCACGCTCATCGCCTTGCGCGCCGGCGAAGCCGCCGCCATCCGCGTCCGCGGCGCGCGCGCCTCCGGATGACCGTTCGCCTCGCCCTTGTCGGCGCGCCGAACGCCGGCAAGTCCACTCTCTTTAACGGCCTCACGGGCGGCCGCGCCAAGGTCGCCAACTACCCCGGCGTGACCGTCGAGACGCGCGCCGGGCGCTTCCGCACGCCCGCCGGCGCCGAGGTCGAACTCATCGACCTGCCGGGCGTCTACGGCCTGTCGGCGCGCTCGATGGACCAACGCGTCGCCCTCGACGTCATCGCCGGCAAGCTCGACGCCGAAGCGCCGCCGGACGCGCTGCTGGTCGTGATCGACGCCGCTCAACTGCGCACTCACTTGCACACCGTCTTGCAGATCCGCGCCCTCGGACGGCCGATGCTGGTGATCCTCAACATGATCGACCTCGCCGACCGCGACGGGGTGAAACTCGACGTCGCCGCGCTCGAGACCCGCCTCGGCGTCCCGGTCGTGACCTCGCGCGCCACCCGGGCGCCGGGCCGCGAAGCCCTGCTCGCCCGGCTCGACGCCGAACTGCCGAACCTGACCGCCCCGGCGCGGTCGTCCGGCAGCCTCGACCTCAAGGCGTTGCAGGCCGAGTCGCGCGACATGGCGAGCGACGTGATCCTGTTCGAACCGCCGATGAATCGGATCACGCGCGCCGTCGACGGCGTGGTCCTGAACCCGCTCGCCGGGCCGTTCGTGCTGGCGGCGATCCTGTTCTTGATGTTTCAGGCGGTTTACGCCTGGGCCAATGCGCCGATGGACCTGATCGACGCCGGCGCCGCCGCTCTCGGCGATTTCGCGCGCTCCACGATCGGCGTCGACTGGCTCGCCAGTCTGGTCGCCGACGGGATCATCGCCGGCGTCGGCTCGGTGGTGATTTTCCTGCCGCAGATCGTGATCTTGTTCACCTTCATCCTGATGCTGGAGGCCTCCGGATACATGGCGCGGGCGGCGTTCCTGATGGATGATCTGATGTTGCGCGTCGGGCTAAACGGCCGCGCCTTCATTCCGCTTTTGTCGAGCTTCGCCTGCGCCATTCCCGGCATGATGTCGGCGCGCACCATCGAAAGCGAACGCGACCGGCTGACGACGATTCTCATCGCCCCCTTGATGACGTGTTCGGCGCGGCTGCCGGTCTACACCTTGATCGTCGGCGCGTTCATTCCGCGCGACCAGGTCGGCGTCTTCAATTTGCAGGGAATCGTGATGTTCGGCCTCTATCTGACCGGCGTCGTCAGCGCGGTCACGGTCGCCTTCGTGCTCAAGCGCACCGTCACCAAGGGGCAGGCGCAGCCGCTGATCATGGAGCTGCCGACCTACAAGCTGCCGGCGGTCAAGGACTTCGCGATCGAGCTGTGGCGTCGCGCGGCGGCGTTCCTGAAACGCGCCGGCACGATCATTCTCGGGGCCTCGGTCGTGTTGTGGTTCCTCGCCAGCTACCCGGCGTCCGCGACGACCTTGCGCGAGAGCTTCGCCGGCCGCATCGGCGCGGTGCTGGAGTTCGTCCTCGCGCCGATCGGATTCAACCTTGAGATCTCCATCGCCCTGGTGCCAGGCATGGCGGCGCGCGAGGTCGCCATCGGCGCTCTCGGCACCGTCTACGCGGTGCAGGCGAGCGAAGAAAACACCGCCGGACTCGCCGCGACCCTGCAGTCGGCCTGGTCGCTGCCGACCGCCCTCGCCTTCCTCGCCTGGTACGTCTTCGCGCCGCAGTGCCTCGCCACCCTCGCCACGGCGCGCCGCGAGATGAACTCGTGGGCGTGGACCGGATTCATGTTCGGCTACCTGGTGGCCCTGGCCTATGTGGCGGCCGGCGCGACGTATTGGGTCGCGACCTGGGCCGGGCTTTAGATACGAAAACGGGGCCGGCGAACCGGCCCCGCTTGCGTGTGCGGATCAGGGCGCCTACGCCGCCACCGGCTCCGGGCTCGGCGCCTTGGCTCCGAACCGCCCGTAGAAGGTCTCGCCGTTTTTCGCCATCTCGCGCAGCAACGCCGGAACTTCGAACGGGCTCCCGTGTTGTTTCGCCAGCTCGTCGGCGCGGGCGACGAACGCCTTGGCCCCGACGGTGTCGATGAAGCTCAAGACGCCGCCGGTGAAGGGCGCGAAGCCCCAGCCGAGAATCGAACCGAGATCCGCCTCGCGCGGGTCCTCGACGATGCCCTCCTCCATGGTGCGCGCGGCCTCGAGGGCCTGGGCGTAGAGGATGCGGTCGCGGATGAGGTCGACGGTCGGCTGCTTGTCTTCGGGCAGCACGCCCTTGAGCGCGAATTGGCCGAGCTGATCCCACAGCCGCTTCTTGCCGCCGTCGGGATAGACGTAGAAGCCCTTGCCGTTCTTGCGGCCGTAGCGTTCGGCGTCGAACATCGTCGAGATGATCCTATCGGTCGGGCCCTCGACGTAATCGGCGCCGAGGTCCTTCTTGGTCTGCGACAGGATCTTGTGGGCGAGGTCGATCGCCACTTCGTCCTGCAACGACAGCGGCCCCACCGGCATGCCGGCGATCTTGGCGCCGTTTTCGATCAGCGCCGGCAGATAGCCGTCGGCGAGCATCGACATGCCCTGCTCGATGTAACGCATGACGCAGCGGTTGGCGTAGAAGCCGCGCGTGTCCTTCACGACGATCGGCGTCTTCTTGATCTTGGTGACGAAGTCGAGCGCGCGGCTGACCGCGTAGTCGCTCGTTTGCTCGCCGACGATCAGCTCGACGAGCATCATTTTCTCCACCGGCGAGAAGAAATGCACGCCGATGAAATTCGCCGGCCGCGTCGACGCCGTCGCCAGGCTGGTGATCGGGATGGTCGAGGTGTTGGTGCCGAAGACCGCGTCCTCGCGCATCTGTTCCTCGGCCATCTTGGTGATCTTGGCTTTGAGTTCGGAGTTTTCGAACACCGCCTCGACGACGAGGTCGACGTCCTTCATCGCCGCGTAGTCGGACGTCGCGGTGATGCGGCCGGTGATCTCGTCGGCCTTGCCCTGCGGCATGCGGCCCTTGGCGACGCGCTTGGCGAAGTGGTCGACGGCGTGCTGCTTGCCTTTGTCGGCCCCTTCCTGATTGACGTCGATCAGGACGACCTCGATCCCGGCCTGGGCCGAGACCGTGGCCACGCCCGCGCCCATGAAGCCGGCGCCGATGACGGCGATCTTCTTGATCTCGCCCTTGGTCTGGCCGGACGGACGCCGCCCGCCCTTGTCCAGGTCCTGCTTCGACAAGAACAGCGAGCGGATCATGTTGCGGCTTTCCGGCCGCATCAGCAGCTTGGCGAAGTAGCGCGACTCGATCCGCAGCGCGGCATCGATGTCGACCTGGGCGCCTTCGTAGACGCACGACAGGATGTAGCGCTGGGCCGGGTAGTTGCCCCAGGTGTTCTTGCGCACCATCGCCGGCGCGCCGCCGAAGATCTGGATGCCGGCGGGGTGGTAGGGCCCGCCGCCCGGGTACTTGAATTTCGCCTTGTCCCACGGCGCCACCGCCTTGGCGTTGATCGCCGACGACTTGCCCGGCTTGAGGCCGAACTCGGCGGCGCGTGGATCGGTCGGCTCGACCATGTCCGGCTCGCGCACCCAGGCCTTGGCCTTGGCGACGATCTCCGCGCCCGGCGCGGTATCGTGCAGGATGCCTTGCAGATGCGCCGTGCCGGCGTCGATCTGCTTGCCTTGCAGGATTAGATCCAGCGCCCCCATGGCGCCGATCAGCCGCGGCAGCCGCTGCGTGCCGCCGCCGCCGGGCAAGACGCCGACCATGGACTCGGGCAGGCCGAGCTTGAGCTTCGGGTTGTCGTTGGCGGCGATGCGGTAGTGGCACGCCAGCGTGATTTCAAAACCGCCGCCGAGCGCCAGGCCGTTGATCGCCGCCGCGACCGGCTTGCCGCAGGTCTCGAGCTTGCGCAGCGCCTGATTGAGCTTGAAGGCTTCGTCGAAGACGCGCTGCTTGGCCGCGTCGCCGGTCAGATCGCCGACGCCGCCGAGGACGCCGCCAAGTTCCGACAAGTCGGCGCCGGCGCAGAACGTGTCCTTCGCCGAGGTGATCACCGCGCCCTTGATCTTGTCGTCGGACGAAATCGCGTCGGCGATCTGCGTGAGCTCCTTCAAGACCGAAGCCGAGATCACGTTCATCGACCGGTCGGGCATGTCGTAGGTCACCAAAGCGACGCCGTCGCCGTCGACCTCGAAACGGAAGTTGGTGAGGTTCATCGGGTCACTCCTCATTTCTCTGAAATTGGACCGCCGAAGGCAAGGACGCGGCCGTCGGGCAGGCGCACCTCGAATTCGCGGTTGTCGTAAGGCTTGTTGGATGGCGGCCCCTTGAGGTCCGCGCCGCGGGACGTGAACTCGTCAAAAAGCGCATCGGCGTCGGCGACGTAAATGTAGGCCGCCCAGTCCTGTGCCGGCTTCGGGTGGTCGCCGCACACCGCCATCAGCTCGACCCGGTCGCGGACAAGCGACGCCCAGCTCGGCGGATCGCCGGCTTGGCCCTGCAGCGTGAAACCGAGGCGGTTCACCAAGCAGTCGACCGTCGCCGCCATGTCGGTCACGCACAGGACCGGTGCGACGCTGCGAAGCGGCACGCCGCTCATCATCACACCCGCTCGATGATCGTCGCGGTGCCCATGCCGCCGCCGACGCACAGGGTGATCAGCGCGGTCTGCTTGCCGGTGCGTTCGAGCTCGTCGAGGGCGGTGCCGAGGATCATGGCGCCGGTGGCGCCCAAGGGGTGGCCCATGGCGATGGCGCCGCCGTTGACGTTCATCTTGTCGTGCGGAATGTCGTAGGCCTGCATCAGCCGCAACACGACCGAGGCGAAGGCTTCATTGAGTTCGTAAAGGTCGATGTCGTCGGCGTTCATGCCGGCTTTTTCGAGCGCTTTCTTGGTCACGGTCACCGGGCCGGTGAGCATGATCGTCGGCTCGGAGCCGATCGACGCCATCGACTTGATGCGCGCCCGCGGCTTCAGCCCGGCGGCCTTGCCGGCTTCCTTCGAACCGACGAGCACGGCCGCCGCGCCGTCGACGATTCCCGACGAATTGCCCGGGTGGTGGACGAAGTTGATCGCCTCGATTTCCGGGTAGCGCTGGATGGCGACGCTATCGAGGCCGACGAATTCCGCCATCGCCTGGAAGCTCGGGTTGAGCGCGGCGAGCGACTGCATGTCGGTCTCGGGCCGCATGTGTTCGTCGCGGTCGAGCTGGGTGAGGCCGAGCTGGTTTTTCACCGCGATGACGGAGTTCTTGAAGCGGCCCTCGTCCCAGGATTTTTTCGCCCGCTTCTGGCTTTCGACCGCGTAGGCGTCGACGTCGTCGCGCGAGAAGCCGTACTTGGTGGCGATCAGATCCGCCGAGACGCCCTGCGGCACCATGTAGTGGTCGAACGACAGTTCCGGATCGACGACCATGGCGCCGCCGTCGGAGCCCATGGGCACGCGGCTCATCGCCTCGACGCCGCCGCCGATGGCGAAGTCGGCCTCGCCGGACATCACTTTCGCCGCCGCCATGTTGGTGGCTTCGAGCCCGGAGGCGCAGAAGCGGTTGACCTGCACGCCGGCGGTGGTCTGGGCGTAGTTGGCGTTGATCACCGAGGCGCGCGCGATGTCGGCGCCCTGCTCGCCGACCGGCGAGACGCAGCCGAACACCACGTCATCGACCCGCGACGTGTCGAGTTCGTTGCGGTCGCGGATCGCTTCAAGCACCTGGGCGCCGAGCTGCAGCGCCGTGATCTCGTTGAGCGCGCCGTCTTTCTTCTTGCCGCGCGGCGTGCGCACCGCGTCGTAGATGTAGGCCTCGGTCATGGGTGACTCCTTAAAATCTCAGGCGCTCGCGGGTTCGCGAAGCCGCGGCAGCAGGTCGTAGGGGGCGCGCCACTTGTCCAACGCGGCGACACGGCCGCGCCAAGCGTCGGTCGCCGGATACTTGCTCCAGTCGAGCCCGTGCTCGCCGTCGAAGTAGACGTAGCCGGCGAGTGAAACGTCGGCGATCGTCGGCTTGCCGAGCGCGATCCAATCGTTCTTGGAGACATGATCTTCGACGACGCCGATCGCCGACTCGAACCGTTCGGCGAGATAGGCGGTGATCTCGTCGTGCGCGTTCATGAAGGCGCGTCGCCAGCGGATCAGCGAAAGGACGCCGGTGAACTTGTGGTTGTCGAACAAGATCCACCGAAGAATTTCGCGACGCTCGTCGTCATTCGACCAGCCGAATTTGCCTGTCGTCTGCGCGATGTAGTCGAGGATCACGCCGGACTGGGACAGCTTGCGGGTTCCGTGTTCAAGGATCGGCACTTCGCCCATCGCATTGTTGGCGGCGCGCCAGTCGGGCGTCCGCGACACGCCTTCCATGAACTTCGTTTCGACCACCGCCTCCCAGTCGGCGCCGGCGAGTTCAAGCCCGAGCGCCGCCTTGTAGCAATTGCCGGACTCCGCGAAGCCGGTCAGACGATATTCGCTCACGACGCGGTCTCCGTTTGTCCGATGACGACCTCGGTGGTGACCGAATTGGCGATGAAGCAGGCTTCGTGCGCGTCATGATGGAGCTTTTTGAGCTCGTCCGCCGTCGGCGATTTTCCGGCGTATGAAATCGCCGGGCGCAGTTCGACTTTCGTCATCGCCTTTTTGCCGCTCATGACCCCGAGCGTGCCGACGGCGTCGTCGACGTAGGACGTCACCGCGAAACCGGCCTTCTGGGCGAAGAACAGGAAAAACAGCATGTGGCAGGACGACAGGGAGGCGACGAAGGCCTCCTCCGGGTCGACGTTCGCAGGTTCCGACATCGGCGCCGGAACGACGCTCGGCGCCGGGGACGCCGGCACCACGGCGCCGCCGTCGAAGCGCCATTCGTGGGCGCGGGAATATTTACCGGAGGCGAAGTCGTCGCCGTCTTTCAGGGTCCAAGCCACGGTTGCGGTGTGGGCGGCCATGTCGGTTACCTCAAATCTTCGACGCGAACGACGCGGGCGGTCGAGGTCGCGCGCACGGCGACCTCGCCTTTGGCGTCGAACAGGGTTCCTTCGATGTAAGCGATCGTCTTGCCGAGTTGAATGCAGCGCGCTTCGGCGCGGATGCGGCCTGGCGTCACGGGCCTGAGAAAATGCAGATTCATCTGGATCGTCGGCGCGAACACGGTCCCGCGCGACTTCACCACCACCGCCGGTCCGAGCGTGTCGTCGAGCATCGCCGCGAGAATGCCGCCCTGAACGTTGCCGACCGGGTTGGTGAAGTCGGTCGTCGCGAGGAACGAGACTTCAACCGTTCCCGCGTCCTCGTCGGCGCGGTCAAGCGTCCAGCCCAGCAACTTGGCCGTGCCGGTCGGGTCCGCCAGCTTGAAATAGGCGGGAAGTTCGGCCGCGTCGCTCACAGCGTCCTCGAAATCAGCAGCTTCATGATTTCGTTGGTGCCGCCGTAGATGCGCTGCACCCGAGCGTCGCGCCACATGCGGGCGATCGGATATTCGTTCATGTAGCCGTAGCCGCCGTGCAGCTGCACGCACTCGTCGACGATCTTGTTCTGCAAGTCGGTGACCCAGTATTTCGCCATCGACGCCGTCGCCGCGTCGAGCTTGCCCTCGACCAGGAGTTCGACGCAGCGGTCGACGAAAACGCGCGCGACGGTCGCTTCGGTCTTGCACTCGGCGAGCTTGAATTGGGTGTTCTGGAACGCCATCACCGGCTTGCCGAACGCCTTGCGCTCCTTGACGTAGGCGATGGTCTCCTTCAGCGCCCGTTCGATCATGGCGATGCCCTGAACCGCGATCTCGAGGCGCTCCTGCGGCAGCTTCTCCATCAGCTGGTAGAAGCCCTTGCCCTCTTCCGTGCCGAGCAGATTTTCGGCCGGGATGTGGACGTCGTCGAAGAACAGCTCCGAAGTGTCCTGACCCTTGAGGCCGACCTTGTCCAAAGGCGTGCCGCGGCGGAAGCCGTCAAGTCCGTCAGTTTCGAGCACCACCAGCGACACGCCTTTGGCGCCTTCGCTGGGGTCGGTCTTGGCGGCGACGATGATGAAGTTGGCTTGGCCGCCGTTGGTGATGAAGGTCTTGGCGCCGTTGACTCGGTAGCCGTTGCCGTCCTTCAGCGCCGTCGTTTTCATCGACTGCAGATCGGAGCCGCCGGACGGTTCGGTCATGGCGATCGCGCCGACGTATTCGCCCGACACCAACTTCGGCAGCCAGCGCTGCTTTTGTTCTTCCGTGGCGTAGGCCCAGATGTAGGGCGCGACGATGGCGTTGTGCAGCGACGCGCCCCAGGCGTCGACGCCGCGGCCGTGCACCTCTTCGATGAAGGCCACGTCGTGCCGGAAGTCGCCGCCGGCGCCGCCGTACTCTTCCGGGCACGCCGGCACGAGCAGACCCGCCTCGCCGGCCTTGTTCCAGAGCATGCGGTCGACCTCGCCCTGCTTCTCCCAGCGGTCCTGATGCGGCGCGCATTCCTTCTCAACAAAGGCGGCGACGGAATCGCCGTAAAGCGCGACGTCGTCGACCTGACGCCACTCCGGAACCGGGATGTCGAGAACGTCGCGCGGCATCAGAACGCCTCCGCCTCGAGGGCCATCATCGACGCGGCGCCGGCTTGCACCTTCTCTAGATGCGCCGCCGTTTCCGGCAGCAGCCGTTCGACGAAGTAGTGACCGGTGGTGATCTTGGTGTCGTAGAAGGCGTCCCCGGCGCCGCCGTCGGCCTTCTTGGCGTAGGCCGACTTGGCCATCAGCGCCCACATGTAGGCGAGCGCCGTGTAGCCGAAGATCATCAAGTAATCGGTCGACGCGGCGCCGGCGTTGTCCGGATCGGCGAGGCCGTTCTCCACCAGCCAATTGGTGGCCACGCCGAGCCGATCTTTGGACGTCTTAAGGCCGTCGATGAACGGCTTGAGGTCCGCGTCGTCTTGGTTCTCGGCGATGAAGTCGTCGAGTTCGGCGTTGAACGTCGTGATCGGGCGCATGCCGTGCAGCGCCAGCTTGCGGCCGACGAGGTCGAGCGCCTGGACGCCGTTGGTGCCCTCGTAGATCAAGGCGATGCGCACGTCGCGAAGGAATTGCGACATGCCCCACTCTTCGACGTAGCCCGATCCGCCGAAGACCTGGAGGCTGTCATTGCATCCCTTCAATCCGCGGTCGGTGAGGAAGGCTTTGATGATCGGCGTCAGCAAGGCCATGTAGTCGCCGGACTTGGTGCGAACGTCTTCGTCGGGCGACTTGTGCTCAAGATCGCCGTGCAGCGCCGTCCAGTAGGCGAAGGCGCGCGCGGCTTCGTTGAAGGCCTTGGTGTCCATCAGCATGCGGCGCACGTCCGGGTGCACGATGATCGGGTCGGCCGGCAGGTCGGGCCGCTTGTCGCCGGAGATCGAGCGCGACTGCACCCGGTCTTTCGCAAAGGCGACGGCGTTCTGGTAGGCGACTTCGGAGATCGCCAACCCTTGCAGGCCGACGCCGAGCCTCGCCTCGTTCATCATCACGAACATGGTCCGCAGACCCTTGTTCTCTTCGCCGACGAGATAGCCGGTCGCGGCGTCGTAGTTCATGACGCAGGTCGAATTGCCGTGGATGCCCATTTTCTCTTCCAGGCCGCCGCACTCGACTCCGTTGCGGTCGCCGAGCGAGCCGTCGTCCTTGACCAGAAACTTGGGCGCGATGAACAGCGAAATGCCTTTCACCCCCTCCGGCGCGCCTTCGAGACGCGCCAGCACGAGGTGGATGATGTTGTCGGCCATGTCGTGCTCGCCGGAGGATATCCAGATCTTCTGGCCGGTGATCTTGTAGGTCCCGTCGCCCTGCGGCACGGCCTTGGTGCGGATCAGGCCGAGGTCGGTGCCGCATTGGGGTTCGGTGAGATTCATGGTGCCGCCCCATTCGCCGGTGGCGAGCTTGGGCAGATAGGTCCGCTTTTGCTCGTCCGAGCCGCCGGCGTGAATGGCGGAATAGGCGCCGTGGGTCAGGCCCGGGTACATGCCCCAGGCTTGGTTCGCCGACGACACCATCTCCATGAACGAAAGATTGAGCACGTGCGGAAGGCCTTGGCCGCCGTATTCGGGGTCCGCCGCCAAAAGTCCCCAGCCGTTGTCGACGAATTGCTTGTAGGCGTCCTTGAAGCCTTTCGGCGTCGTCACCGACGCGTCGGCGTTGCGCACGCAGCCTTCGAGGTCGCCAACCCGATTGAGAGGCTGCAGGACCTCTTCAGCGAATTTGGCGCCCTCGGCGAGGATCGCGTCGCGCAGATCCTTCGGCGCGTCGGCGAACCCGGGCAGGTTCGAGTACTTGTCGACCTGCAGCACGTCGTCGAACAAGAACTGCATCTCGCGAACGGGGGCGGAATAGATCGGCATCGGGTTTCGTCTCCCTTGCGGGGCGAGCCTCGAGCGCCGCCCTCGCCTCACAATTGAAGTACCACGGATCAGTCAGCGGCGGCGGGGGATTCGCCTCCGTAAAGCCAAGATTTTGCAAGCTCTTCGAATGCGGCGGCGCGGGTTTTCAACTCCGGCGACGGCTCCTCGTCGGCGAGCCGCGTCTTCAGCCATGCGCGTCCGGCTTCGAGCTCTTCGACCGCGTGATCGATGTCGGCGCGTTGACGCTTCAGCGCCTCAATGCGCTCGTCGAACCGGGTGATCGCCGAGGCCATGGCGGCGCGACCGCCTTGGCTGATGTCGTCGAGGTCGAGCATTTCCTTAATGTCATCGAGCGAAAAGCCGACGCGCTTGCCGCGCAGCACCAAGGCGAGCCGCGCTCGGTCGTTGGCGGAGTAAACCCGCGCCTGGCCGCGCCGGTCCGGCTTCAACAGGCCTTTCGACTCATAAAAGCGCAAAGCGCGGGCGGTGACGCCGAACTCCGCCGTCAGATCGCGGATTGAAAATTCGGCGTTGGACGGGGCGGGCTTGATCATGGCCGTGTCTTGCCTGACGTTGACGTAAACGTCAAGATCATTCGTTCGAATTCTCCCACAGAGATCACGCTTAACGCGCTGTTAACAGCAGCAGCGAAGGGTCGAGTCACCCGTGCGCGCATTGTGATTCGCAACGGAATCGGCGGATCACAGCGGCACAGCAACGAGTTTGGCGCTCGGCCGATGTCGGTCATCCAAGGCGCGCCGCGATGAGGAGCAGTTGCGATGGCCGCCGAGAGCTCATGGAGCTTGAGAGGGATCGATCCCCGCGCCCGAGAAATTGCGCGCGCGCAGGCCCGCAAAGAGGGCATCACGATCGGTGAATGGCTCAACCGACGCCTGCTCGACGATCGCGGCGACGACGACGACGATCCCGACGGTCTGCCGGGAGCCTTGGAGCGCCTGTCGCGGAAAATCGAAGCCGCCGAACACCGCTCGACGCTCGCGATCACCGGCATCGACCAATCGGTGCTGGGAGTCATTTCACGACTTCAAAACTCAGAAGAAACCACCGTCGATTTTCAGAAAAAGTACGACGCCACTCTCGCCAACATTCGCGACACCCAGGACGCGCTGCAAAAGCGGATCAAGAAGCTTGAGGAAAGCGACGGCGGCGGCAAGGACCTCGCCAAGCTGAAGTCGCTTGAAGCGGCGCTCGACCAGATGGCCGACCGGGTCACGGCGACCGAAACGCTGGCCCAAGACCGCCTGGCGGAGCTGGAAACCGGTCTCGGCGAAGTTTCAACCAAGGTCGACAAGGCCGCGGACGTGGCCGACGCGCAGATCCAAAAAGCGCGGGCGGACATCGAGAAGTTCGTTGAAAAACAACTGAAAAAGACCAGCGACGCCGGCGCCTTGCAGGACGCCGTCGCCAAAATCAACAACCGCCTCGGCGACGCGGAAAACATCACCGACAAGGCCATGAAGTCGCTCGGCGCCTCGCTCGCCGATCTTGAAACGCGCCTCAACGGCGTCGAAAATTCCGTCGGCGCGGACCCGGCGGCGATCGACGCGCGCTTCGACGCGCTCAGCAAGGAACTCGGCGAGATGATCGCCGAAACCCGCGTCGACATCGCCGGCCAACTGGAAGCGGCGGCGTCCGGCGACTCGATCGACGGGGCCGTCGAAGCGCGGATCGCCGAAATCGCGGAAAAAGTGGCGCAATCAGAAAGCCGGCAATCCAAGCAGCTTGAACGCATCGCGACGGAAGTCGGCAAGCTGGCCGGCGCGATGGAAGGCCGCATCAAGGAGTCGGAAAAGCGCATGGAAGCGCGGGCCGAAACCTTGGCGCTCAAGGCCGTTGAAGGCGCTGGCGACATCGACCATGCTATCGAGGCGCGGCTGCGTGAAATCGAGAACAACGGCGTCGCCGCGGTAGATCGTATGGGCGACGAGATCGCGCGTGTGGCGGAAAGACTGCAAGACAAGATTGCGGACGCGGAGCGGCGTTCCGCGGACGCGCTGGAAGGCGTGTCGACGCGCGTCGACGACCTCGGCGGCCGCATCGCCGCCGGCGGCGGCGCCCCCGACGATCTGGTGGAGCGCATTCAGGCCAGCGAAGAGCGCACGTCGCGGATGGTCGAAGAGGCGATGTCGAACGTTTACAAGCGCCTCGACGCCGGCCAGGACGAGACCGCCGCGGCTCTAAGCCCGGTGCAGCGCGCCCTCTCCAACTTGACCTCGCGGCTGGAGACGCTCGAACGGCGGCCGGCGGCCGCGGAAGACCGCGGCGGCGACGACGAACGCGGTTTTGAATTTGACGCGGACATGGATTTTTCCGACCCGGCCTACGATGAGCGGGGCGACGACGAGGACTCCGCCGCCGCGTTCGAAGAATTCGAGGCCGACACATCCGGCGAGCCTGTCGCCGCGGACGACGGGGAGACCGACGGCGAAGATCTTGAGATGTTCGTGTCCGAGGACGACCCGGCCGAGGCCGAAGGCGGCTACGACGACGACGCCACCGCGGCGTTCGACCATCCCGACCCAGACGCCGACGGGTTCGCCGACGACGCGGGTCCGGATTTTGAGATTTCAAGCTCCTTCGAGTTGCGTCCGGAGAGCGGCGACGATTTCGACGAAGACGCGCCGGAGACGGCCTTCGACGAGGACGCGGATCTGTTCGCCGATTCCGAAGACGACACGGCCCCGCCGCCAGGGTTCCTGACCGATCCCGGGTCGGCGCGGCGCGCGCGCGACGCTGAGGCGTCGTCGCCCGGATTCGGTCCCGTAAGCGGCCAAACCGCCAAACCGCGGCGCGGCCGGCGACTCCTCGCCGCCGCCAGCGTGCTGGCCTTCGTGTCGGTCGCCGCGGCCGCCTACATGATCCTGTCCGACGGGGCCCAGGACGGCGCGGACATCGACGCTGGCGCCGATCCCCTGAACGGCGTCGTCGGCGACGCCGTGTCGCGCCGCGACGTCGAAAACCGAGCTCCGGCCTCCGCCGTGCTCGGCCGGCGCGACGCGGCCGTGGAATTGGACGAGGTCGCCGACACGCCGGAAACGCCCGTCGGCCTCGACGAAGAGACCGCCACGTTCACGCCGCCGACCGGCGAGGGCGACGCGGCGTTCATCGCCGAAGAGGACTCCGGCGCGGCCGCAGCCGCGACCGTCGCCGCGCCGGACGAAGGCGTGGACGCCGGCCTCGAAATCGACGCCGTTCCGACGATTCCCGTCGAGATCGCCGACGTCGACGCTCCCGCTCCGGCGGCCGTCGTCGCGCCGTCCTCGGACATCGAATCCGCCGCCGAAGCCGGCGATCCGATCGCCCAGTATCAACTCGGCGCGGTGAAACTTCAGGCGGGACTTGTCGACGAAGGCGTTCGCTACATCCGCCAGGCGGCCGAAAATGGTTTGCCGTCGGCCCAATACCGGCTGGCGAAACTGTACGAAAACGGCCGCGGCGTCGGCAGCAAAGACCTCGCCGAGGCGCGGCGCTGGACCGAGCGCGCCGCCAACGCCGGACACCGCAAGGCGATGCACAATCTCGGCATCTACTACGCCGAAGGCCGCGGCGCCTCGCAAGATTTTGAACAAGCGGCGCGCTGGTTCGAGGAGGCGGCGCTCCTCGGGGCGACGGATTCGCAGTACAATCTCGCGGTGCTGTACGAACAAGGTCTCGGCGTCCCGCTCTCCCTGCCGGACGCCTACGCGTGGTACGCCATCGCCGGACGCTCCGGCGACGGCGACGCGGCGTTGCGCGCCGACTCGGTCGGCGGCCGCCTCGACACGGAAGCCCTCGACCGCGCCGACGAGGCCGTCGAGCGTTTCACCCCCGGCACGCCGGATCCGGCCGCCAACGGCGTCTTCGCCGACACCCCGTGGGACGCGCCGTCGCTCGACGACGAAGCGGCGATCGCCCGCGCCCAGACGCTTTTGGCCAAGCTCGGCTACGACATCGGGCCGGCCGACGGGGCCGTGGGCCCGCGCACGCGCGACGCGGTCGAAGCCTATCAAGCGGCGGCCGGACTGGCCGTGACCGGCGTGATCGACGCGACTTTGCTCGAACAGCTCGACACCGACGCCGCGCGTTAGCGCGGGCGTCGGATGGAAATTTACCTCCCCATCGCCGAAGTCTCGGTCAACCTCTTGTGGTTGCTGTTGCTCGGCGGCGGGGTTGGTTTTCTTTCCGGCATGTTCGGCGTCGGCGGCGGATTCTTGATGACTCCGTTGCTGATCTTTACCGGCATCCCCCCGGCCGTCGCGGTGTCCACGGAAGCCAACCAGATCACCGCCTCGTCGGTCTCCGGGGCGCTGGCGCATCTGCGGCGCGGCGGCGTCGACATGAAGATGGGCAGCCTGCTTGTCACGGGCGGCGTGTTCGGGTCGGTGCTGGGCGTTCAGATCTTCGGCGCGCTCAAGGATTCCGGCCAGATCGACGTCTTCGTCTCGGTCGCCTACGTGGTGTTTCTGTCGGCGATCGGCGGCCTCATGCTGATGGAGAGCCTGCGCGCCATGCGGCAACGCGACAGCGGCCAGGCGCCGCCGCGGCCGCAGCGCACGCGGATCCTCGACGCCTTGCCGCTGAAGACCAAGTTTCCCCGTTCCGGCCTTTACGAAAGCGCCATTCCGCCGGTCGCCATCGGTTTTCTCGTCGGTCTTCTGGCGGCCTTGATGGGCGTCGGCGGCGGCTTCATCATGGTGCCGGCGATGATCTACATCTTGCGCATGCCGACCAACGTCGTCGTCGGCACGTCGCTGTTTCAGATCGTCTTCGTCACCGCCTTCACGACGGTGCTGCAGGCGGCCCAGAACCAAACCGTCGACGTGCTGCTCGCCGCCTTGCTGATCGTCGGCGGCGTGATCGGGGCGCAGCTTGGCGCGCGCTTCGGCCAGAAGATCAAAGGCGAGCAGCTGCGCGCCGGCCTGGCGATCCTGGTGCTGCTGGTCGCCGCCGTGCTGGTGTTCGAACTGGTGCGGACGCCGGGCGAAATGTTCACCATGATGAGCCCGACGTGACCCGCCGGGCCGGCCTCCTGCTCGCGTTCGCCGGGCTGGCGCACGCCGCCGCCGCGGCCGCTCAAGACGCCGAACCGGCCGTGGACGCACCGTCGATCGTCACCGCGTTGACCGAAGAAGAAGTGCGCATCAGCTCAAATTTCACCGGCGCGAAAATCGTTCTGTACGGCGTCGCCAAAGGGCTTGAGGAGGGCGACGACGTGGTCGTGGTGGTGCGCGGCCCGGTTCGGCCGTTGCAGGTGATGCGCAAGAGCCGCACGTTCGGGATCTGGCTCAACGGCCGGCCGGCGCGGTTCGAAGGCGCGCCGTCGTATTACGCCACGGCGTCGACGCGGCCGCTGGACCTGATCGCGCCGCCCAACAATTTGCAGCGCCTGTCGATCGGCGCCGATCACGCGCCGCTGCGCGCGGTCGGCCCGCGCGCCGCCGAATTCGCCGCTCAGATCGCGGAATACCGTCGCGCCATCGTCCGGGTGAAGGAAAGCGGCGGCCTGTATCGCGACGAACCGGGCGGCGTCGACATCCTCGAAGGCGGCCTGTTCCGCGCCGCCGTGAACGTTCCGCCGGGCTCCCTCACCGGCCGCTACACGGCCGACGCCTATCTGTTTCGCGACGGCAGCGCTCTGGCCCACAAGTCGACCGAGCTGCGGGTGGTCAAGGTCGGCGTCGAACGCGCCATCCATTCCATCGCCCACGACCGGCCGATCTTGTACGGCTTCGCGGCGGTGTGCTTCGCCGTCGTCATGGGCTGGGGCGCGGCGCAGGTCTTCCGCCGCCGCTGACGTCGCCGATCTCCTCAATCGGGCCGCCACGTCCGCCGCGCCGCCGGCCACACCGCGTCGCGACCAAGCAGATACGCCCGCGCGTCGGGCGACAAGAGCCCGTCGAACGCCGCGTCGCAAACGTTGAGGCCGCCGGTGAAGGCCCCGAACGACGGCAGGATCAGACGCGTCCCATCGACCGCGAAGCAGCGCCGGCGCAGGCTGCGGCCGCGCCGCGCGATCTTGGCGCAGGGATGCAGATGGCCGGCCGCCTCGCCGCGCGCGCCGGTCGGGGCGTGGCGCAGGGTCAGGGGCCCGAGCGCAAGCTCGGCGGCGCAGGTCCCCGCCAGCCCGGGCGGCGGGGACGGGTCGTGATTGCCTTCGATCCAAACCCACTCGGGCGTCGACGCCGCCAGCCGCGCGAGGTCGTCGCGGTCCGCCGCACTCATCCGCGCGCCGGCGCCGAGGTCGTGAAAACTGTCGCCGAGCGCGACCACCGTCGCCGGGGCGTAGGCGGCGATCGCGGCGGCCAAGCGCGCCAAGGTCGCGCGCGTGTCGTAGGGCGGCAACGGCACGCCCCGCGCTGCGAAAGCCGAGCCCTTCTCGAAGTGCAGGTCGGCGACCAGCAGCGCGCGGTGCGCCGGCAGCCATGCGGCGCCGGACCGGTCGAACACGACTTCGGCCCCGGCGACGTCGGCGGCGCACCGCGCGGCGTCGAGAACGGTTGGATCCATGCCGGCATCAAAGCCCGGCGGCGGGCGAAGGCCAAGCCGGCGGCGCGCGGCGTCCACAGACCGCCGCTCAGCGCCGGCGTGCGCGGACGTGTTTCGCGACCTCCGGGACGACCACGAACGGAACCGCCGCCAAGACGATCCAGCCCACCGCCGCCCACGGCAGCGGGCGCGTGCCGAGCAACGTGGTGAGCGGCCACGCGTAGACCGCCGCCGTCTGCAAGACGAGCGCGGCGCCGATCGCGAACAACAGCCAGGGATTCGAAAACCAGCCAAGGCGCGACAGCGGGCTTTTGAAAGACCGGAATGAAAGCACCAGTCCCTGCTGCACCGCGACCAAGAGCGAAAAGGCGACCGTTTGCGCGAACAGCAAGCCTGCTGACGATGAGACGTAAAACGCCGTCACCGTGATCGCTCCCAGCGCCGCGCCGATCGTCAAGGTGACGCGCAGCGCCGCGGTGTCGAGAATCGAGCGGTCGGGCGAGCGCGGCGGCCGGTCCATCACGTCCGGCTCGGCGCGTTCAAGGCCAAGGGCCAAGGCCGTGGCGCCGTCGGTGATCAGATTGATCCAGAGGATCTGAGGCGGCGTCAGGATCAGCGGCCCGCCGACGACGAGGCCCGCGCACACCGCAATGACCTCGCCGAAATTTCCGGCGAGCAGGAAAAGCACGAAACGGCGAATGTTGTCGTCCTGCCGCCGACCTTCCTTCATGGCGGCGACGATGGTCGAAAAGTCGTCGTCGAGCAGCACGATGTCGGCGGCGGCCTTGGCCGCATCGACGCCGCGCACGCCCATGGCCACGCCGATGTCGGCTTTCTTCAGCGCCGGGGCGTCGTTGACGCCGTCGCCGGTCATGGCGACGACTTCGCCCGCCGTTTGCAGGCGTTGGATCAGGCGCAGCTTGTGCTCCGGCGTCGCGCGCGCGAGCACCGCGATGTCCGCCCAAGAGCTGGAATCGCGGTCGTCGAGATCCGACGCGGTCACAACGCCGCCGCGCAGGCCGACGTCGCGGGCGATCGCGGCGGCGGTGTCGGCGGAATCACCCGTGATCATGATCACGCGCACGCCCGCCCGAAGCGCGGTTTCGACCGCCGCGCGCGCGGTCGGACGCGGCGGATCCTTCAATCCCGCCAATGCCAGCAGTTCGTAATCGCCGGCGGCCTCTCCCGAGGCCGAGACCGAACGCACCGCCAACGCGATGACACGAAGGCCCTCACCGGCCATCGCCGAGGCCCGAGCCTCCCAAGCCCGCCGTCCGTCGGCGTCAAGCGCGCGCGCCTGACCGCCGCGGCGCTCGAATCCCGCAAGCGCGATGACGCGTTCCGGCGCGCCCTTGAGGTGTTCGGCGCGGCCGCCGTCGGCGGCGACGATGACGCTCATCATTTTGCGGTCGGACGTGAACGGCGTTTCAGCGATCCGCGACGCGGCGCGCGCCGCGTCGACGCCGGCCGCCCGCGCCGCGGTCAAGAGCGCCGCCTCGGTCGGCGCGCCGATGGCGCGCCCGGCGTCGTCAAAGCCTGCGTCGTTGCAGATCGCCGCCGTCTGCAAGGCCGCCACGACCTCTTCGTCGACCACGCCGACGGCCCGGAAGGGCGGCCGCGCCGCTCCGGCCGCCGTCTCCAGGCGGTCGAGCGTCATAACGCCGGTCGTCAACGTGCCGGTCTTGTCGGTGCAGATCACGGTCGCCGAGCCCAGGGTTTCCGCCGCGCGCAGCCTCCGGACCAGCGCCTTGCGTTTGGCCATGGCGCGCACGCCGAGAGCGAGGCTGAGGGCGACAACGGCGGGAAGACCTTCGGGCACGGCGGCGACGGCCAACGAAACGGCGGTCATGAACATTTCGAACGCCGGCCGGCCCGTTGCGACGCCGACGACAAGGATCGAGATTCCGACGCCCAGGGCGATCAGCCCCAGGGTGCGGCTGAGCCGGCCGAGCCGCTTCTGCAGCGGCGTCGGCTCGCGGCGCACGCCCGCGGCGAGGCTGGCGATGCGCCCGAATTCGGTCGCCGCGCCGATGGCGACGACGACGCCGCGGCCGCGGCCGGACACGACGATCGTGCCCGCGTGGGCCAACGAGCCGCGTTCGGTAAGCTCGGCGTCGTCGGCGTCCGCGCGCGCGGTCTTGACGGCCGGAGCGGATTCGCCGGTGAGCGGCGACTCGTCGGCGGCGAATTCGACCGCCTCGATGAGTTTGAGGTCGGCGGGGACGCGGTCGCCGCCCTTCAACACCACGATGTCGCCCGGCACGATCTCGGCGGCGGGGACGTCATGGACGCCGCCGCCGCGCTCGACCCGCGCCGAGGGCGCGATCAAGGACGCCAAGGCGGCCAACGCCTTTTCCGCGCGCCACTCTTGGAAGAAGCTCACCGCGGCGTTGAGGACGACGATGGCCGCGATCGCGGCGGCGTCGATGCGTTCCCCGAGCGCCGCTGACGCGCCGGCGGCCACAAGAAGGATCACCACCAAAGGATCGCGCGCCTGCCGCCAGACGGCGTCGATCCAGCGGTGCGGCTCGTCGGATTCTATTTCATTGCGCCCATAACGCCGCAGACGTTGTTCGGCGTCTTGCGGCGAGAGCCCCGCCACGGCGTCGCCGCCGAGCGCCTTGACGACGTCGTTCGGCGACATGGCGTGCCACCGCCGCGAAGTGGGCGGCGGATCGCGAGGGTCGGCGGAATTATTTCTCATTATGCGACGACTCACCACGATGCGCGGCGTGATAGACCCCACTACAAGTGGTATCATAGTGATCCGGCGCGCCGGCGGCCTTCCGCCGTTTCGACGCAGGCCGGGTTTCGCCGGAGGAGACATATGACCACGTCAAACCCAAAATCCCGCTCCGCTCCCAAGACCGCGTCGAAAACCGAGGCCCCCGGCAACGGCGCCGCCGTGATTGAGACGGCGGCCGCCGGCGGCGAAGCCGTGGCGCAGACCTGGATGGACACGTGGCGCAGGTCGATGGCGATGAGCGAGGAAATGGCGCGTTTCGCCATGGCGCGGGCCGAGCACAACATGAAAATGTTTCACCGTCTCGCCGGCTGCGGTTCGCCGACCGAGGTCATGGAAGTGTGCACCGAAGCCCTGCAAACCGCCTCCGACGACTACACCGTCGAAATCGAGCGGGTGAAGGAGACGATCGAGGACGCGGTCTCGAACCCCTGAGCGAGTTTTCCCTCCGCTCGTCGAAAACCTGAGTGAATCGGCCGTATTCGCCGCCGCGACGGCGTGCGGCGGTGGTGCGCCTGTGGTCCTATCGCGCTCTGTCACGGACCTTCGGAGCCACCGCCATGCCGCGCCGCCTGCTCGCCGCCGCCCTGTTCGCCGCCGCGTCGACGGGAGCCGGGTTCGCCGACGACCTTCGGATCGTCCATCACGAAGTGCGGGCCGACGGCGCGCCGACGTTCGCCACGCTGTCGGAAAATCCCGACGCCGTGCGCTTGATCGCCGTCGCCCGGGTGGAATGGTCCGGCTCTTGGCGCAACGACCGCAACCACGACGCCGCCTGGCTGTTCTACAAGCTTTCCGGACGAATCCCGGGCGACGACGGCGTCGTGTCGCGCCACGCCCGGATCAAAAGCGTGCTGGCGGTCGAACCGGTCGATCCCGACGGCCCGCCGGGGACCGCGACCATCGCGGCCGACGGAACCGGCGTCTTCGTCTCGGCCGCCGCCGCGCACCAGGGGGACGCCGCCTGGATCGTCGAGGTCGAGCTTGACGGCGCGGTTCTCAACGCGTTTCGACCTTCGGCGGCGACCGCGCACGCGCTCGAAATGGTCTATGTTCCCGAAGGTCCCTTCTCGACCGGCGACGCGGACGAGAACGCCAAGGCCTACGCCGCCTACTACACCTCCGACGCCGACGGCGGCTGGCGCGGCGCTTTCGAGATCGGCTCCGAAGTCGGCTTCGAGGTCGGCCCGGCGGCGGGCGCGCTTTATTATGACATCGGCGGATCCGAATACCGCGGCGACCAGGCGGGCCCGGTTCCGGACGCGTTTCCGAAGGGTTTCGACGCCTTCTACGTCATGAAACACGAGGTGACGCAGGGCGACTTCGCCGCGTTCCTCAACCACATCGCCGACCAGGGCGCGCGGCCGTGGGAGCCCGACGACGACTGGCTGGCGCCGGAAAACTACGGCTCGATCCGCGCCGACGGCGACGGCTTCGTCGCCGGCGAACCGAAGCAGCCGATGAACTACATGACCTTCACCGACATGCTCGGGTTTCTCGACTGGGCGGCGTTGCGGCCGATCACCGACCTCGAATTCACCAAGGCCGCCCGCGGACCGCAGATTCCGGCCGGCTTCGACTACCCGTGGGGGTCCGGTTCGAAGACTCGCCTCCTGCGTCACCGCGACGCCGACGGCGCCTGGACCGCCGGCGCCGGCGACATCGCGCTGTCGGACGCGACCAAAGAGGAACTCGGCGCGTCCTACTACTGGGTGATGGATCTCGCCGGCGGCCTGTGGGAGCGGGTCGTGACCCTGTCCCACGCCGACGGTCGCGCCTTCGAAGGCAGCCACGGCGACGGACACGTCGACGAAAACGGCCGCGCGACCAACGCCGACTGGCCGGCGCGGCTCGACCCGGAAGCCGGCGGCTACGGCTACCGCGGCGGCGGGCAGTACGGATCCAATCCCCGGCTCTACAATGAATACAACCCGCACAGCCCGATCAGTCTTCGCCCCTACGGCGGCTGGGGCGGCGGCGACCGGTCGATCGGCTACGGCGGCCGCGGCGGCCGCTCGGCGGACTAGGCCCCCCTCGCCTCCGCGACGAGATCGTCCTCGCCGGCGACTTCGGCGAGCAGCGCCTCGCTGGCGTCGCCGTGGATCGGGACCTTGCCGATCTCGAGCAGCAGCGGCACCGCGAGCGGCGTTACGTGATCGCGCGCCGCATGCAGGATCCGGCCCTTGATCCGGCGCAGCATCTCCGCCAGCCGCCCGAGGTCGAGCAGGCCCGTCTCAGCGTCGCGCCAGGCGGCTTCGAGAAGGATGTGGTCGGGCTGGTGACGGCGCAGGACGTCGTAGATCAGGTCGGTCGAGAACGTCACTTGGCGGCCGGTCTTCTGGGCCCCCGGATTGCGGCGTTCGATCAGGCCTGAGATCGTCGCGCAGTCGCGGAACGTGCGCTTCATCATCACCGATTCCTGCAGCCAGGCGTCGAGATCGTCGCCGAGCATGTCCTCGTCGAACAGGGCGTCGAGGTCGAGCGTGTCCAAGGGGTCGAGCGCCCAGATCAGCAGCGCATAGTCGGTGGCGACGAAGCCCATGGGCTTGCGGCCGAGGCGTTCGAGGCGGCGGGTCAGCAGCATGCACAGCGTTTGATGCGCGAGCCGGCCTTCGAAGGGGTACGCGGCGAGGTAGAACTTGCGCGCCCGCGGAAACGTTTCGACGAGCAGCTCGTCGGGCTTCGGAATCGCGGATTTTTCGCGCTGCAGCTCCAGCCATTCGCGCGCTTGCCCGGGCAGCCGCGACCAGCTCTCCGGGCTGTCGATCATCGCCCGCACGCCCTTGGCGAGGAACGTCGACAGCGGAAACTTTCCGCCGCCCCAGGATGGCACTTTCGGCGCCTCGTCGGCGGTGCGCGACACCAAGGCCGAGACCTCGACCACGCCCTCGAGCCTCAAGACTTGGCCCGAAAACAGGAAGGTGTCGCCCGGCAACAGATGTTCGATGAACCACTCCTCCACCCGGCCGAGCAGAC
>JAJFFL010000257.1 GCA_021776705.1 Alphaproteobacteria bacterium | reverse complement strand
GTCGGCGCGGCGCTCGCGGCGTTTCAACCGTCGCTCGTGGTGGTGTGGGGCGGCGCCTTCGACCACCAGGCCGGAACGCTTGACGCGATTGAGCGCGGCGGATTTCGGGACAAGACGGTGTACATGGAAGCCGGCTGGTTTCCGCAGGCCGAGCACCTGCATTTCGATCGACGCGGCGTCAACCGCCGCAGCAGTCTCGTCGGCCGCCGGCTTCCGCCCCTCGCGGCCGGTCAACGCGACGCGCTGGCGCGCGCCCGCGCTCGGGTTCGCGCCGACCGCTTGGGCGCCGCAACGGACGCGTCCGAACCCAAGACGGTGTTCGCGCCGCTGCAAATTGAATCCGACACCAGCTTCCGCTTCGGATCGCCGTTCGCCAGCAACGCGGCGTTCATCGAGTTTATGGAGGCGTGGCTTCCGGCGGACTGGGCGGCGACGTTCAGGCTGCACCCGAAAGAGCGATTGCACGGCCCGCCGCCGAGCTCCCGGCGCAAGAATTTTCGGATCACGGCGTCCGGTTCGCTCGACCGTGAACTTCGCGCGGCGTCGCACGTCGTCGGAATCAACAGCACGGTGCTGCTCGAGGCGGCGTTGCTCGGGAAACGCGTGATCGCGTTCGGCGACGGCCTGTTTGCGGGGAGCGGCGCGGTGGTGGAAGCCGCGACGACGTCGGCGGCGGAGGACGTGCTGGCGGCCGATATCGACGAGGACGCGCGCGAGCGTTTTTTGCACGAACTCATGTTCAAGCGCCAAGTGTCGCTCGCCGCGCTTGAAAATCGCGACTACGCCCACCTCGCGTCGCACGAGCCGTTTGAAACGATCCTCGATGAGTTCGGCCGCGGCGACGCCGGCCGCGGTCCGGGACAGGCAAAGATCGAGAGTGGAGAAGCCATGATCAAGGTCGGCAACAGCCGCATCGCGCGCACCGCCGTGCTCGACGTCGAGCGCGGCGGCGAAATCGTCATCGGCGACGACAGCGAAGTGCGCAACAACGCCGTGCTGGAGGTGTCCGGCCGCTACAATGGGACGATCTCGATCGGAAACCATTCGGTCATCGGCGTCGGAAGCTGGCTCCAAGGCTCCGGGCGGATCGAGATCGGCGACGACGTGATCATCGGTCCCTACGCGGCGATCGTGTCGACCAACCATCAGTACGACGACGTGTCGACGCCGGTGGCGCAACAGCCGCTGACCACCGGCGAGATCGTGATCGAAAACGACGTCTGGCTCGGCGCCCATGTCACGGTCGCTCTCGACGTCCGCATCGGCGCGCATTCGATCATCGGCGCCAACTCGTTCGTGAACGCCGACATTCCCCCGTACTCGATCGCCGTCGGCAGCCCGGCGCGCGTCGTTCGATCCCGCAAGCCGTGACCGGCTGATGCGGATTCTTTTCGTCAGCGGCGCCGGCATTCGTCCCGAACAGCGCGTTCACCGGTGGCGCATGGTGTCGGAGTTGTACGGCGCGTTCGGCGCCGCCCTGCGCGGGCTCGGGCACGACACCTATTACTACGTTCACCCCGACGCCTGGCACGACAACCTGAAGCCTTCGCTGACCTGGCTGCAGGCCGATCACGGTCATTTCGCCTATGTGCTGGAGACCTTTCAGCCGGATTTCGTGTTTTGCTGGAACGGCGCGTCGCCGGGCGACCTTGTCACCTCGACCATGGCCGCGGCCGCCAACGCCAAGATGGTGTATTCCGAACAGGGCTGGTTTCCGCAGAACGCGACGTTGTATTTCGACTTCGCTGGAACCAACGCCCGGTGCGGGACGCGGAACAAGGCGTTCCCGACGCTGACGCCGGAACGCCGCGAACGCTTCCTCGCCGCGCGGGCGGGCTACATGGACGCCGTCGGCGCCGCGTCGTTGTTCGATCCGGCGGCGTTCGAGACCGCGGCTCCGGATATTTCCCGTCCGGTCTTCGTGCCGTTGCAGGACGAGCGCGATCTCAACATCGCCCAGGACTCGCCGTTCAGGACGATGCACGCGTTCGTCAGCCACCTGACGGCGGCGTGGCCGGACGCCGAGTTCCGCGTCCGCCCGCACCCGAAGTACCCCGATCCGGAGCTGCCGACGCACGCCCGCGTCACCGTGGACTCCCCAAAGACTCCGATGTTCGAAAGCTTGGCGGCGTGCGGGCTGGTGGTCGGGATCAATTCGACGACGCTGCTCGAGAGCGCGCTGCTCGGAAAGCCGGTGGTGTCGTTCGGCGAAAGCCTGGCGACCGGAACCGGCCTGTTTCGCGACGTCCGCCCCGGCGACGACGTGCGCCCGGAGGAGGCCGGGGTCGACAGCGACGCCGCCGCCGCGGTGCTCGCGGCGCTGCTCGAGAAGCAGTTCTTCCGCAAGGATCTCGGCCGGCCGGTGAGAGTCCTGACGTCCTCGATCTTCACCGAAATGCGGACTCTGATGTCGCAAAAACCGCTTCAGGCCTGGATCTGAGCGGCGCGGCGGACGCCCGGTTCAGGCGGCGGCGAAGAGTGGAGCGGGTAGCCGGGATCGAACCGGCATCCTCAGCTTGGAAGGCTGCTGCACTACCATTGTGCTATACCCGCCGACGCCCGTCGGGCGCTGACATCGTCGTTCCGGCCGGCTTGCCGCGCCGCGGCCTGACGCGCGGGCGGGGCCTGGTGGAGGGGGCTGGATTCGAACCAGCGTACGCTTTCGCGGCCAGATTTACAGTCTGGTGGATTTAACCACTCTCCCACCCCTCCGGAAGCCAGAGCCGTCTCCCGGACGAAAAACCCCGCTGCTCGCGTCCACGCCCGCCGGAACCTTCCGGGGTCGCGGCCGCGCGCGCGGAGCCGCCCTGAAAACAGGGCGCGGAATATATCAGCGCGAACCTGAACCGCAACCGCTCCTGGCGCGGCCGCTGAAATCGTTCAAATCGCCCGCATCCAAACCTGTCGTGATCTTCATCTTACTGTAAGCGCGGTGTCGTCCGCGCCGCCGTATAGCCTTGTTTTGCGGGAAAATCTCGCGCCAAAAGGTCTCCGCCGTGGAGACGCCGCGTGGGGCTCACGCGGACCGAAAAGGGGAACGTCCATGATCCGTGCCGCCACCGCCGCATCGCTGCTCGTCTTGGCGACCGCCGCCGCCGCCGACGCGCAATCGTTCAATTCCGACAAGCTTTACGTGAAGGACGTCGTCGGCGTCATCACCGTCGAAACCGGAGTCGGCGACGAGATCGTCGTCGACATCGAGGGCGGCGGCGACTTCTACGAACTGCCGAAGATCCATCTCGACGGCGACCGGGTTGAAATTCTCGGGCGTCAGCGGGTGCGCTACTCGAACTGCCGCACGCGCAACGGCGAAGCGGAAGTGCGCCTCAGGCGCCGCGACGACTACCGCGACCTCGACGCGTTCGCCCGCATCACGGTCACCGCGCCGGAAGGCTTGTTTCTCGAGATCAGCAACGGCCTGATGCAGGCCGACGTCGGCGATCTCGGCGGGGCCGACATCGGGCTCGGCGGCTGCGCCGACATCCGGATCGGCGACATCAACGGCCCGGCGGATCTGTCGATCAACGGCTCCGGCGATCTTTACGCGGGCGACATCGCCGGCG
>JAJFFL010000256.1 GCA_021776705.1 Alphaproteobacteria bacterium | reverse complement strand
CACGGCGCCCAACGCGGCGATCTACTACGGCCTCGGCGTCACCGAGCACTCGCAGGGCTCGACGATGGTCATCGGCCTCGCCAACCTCGCCATGGCGACCGGCAACATCGGGCGCGACGGCGTCGGCGTGAATCCCTTGCGCGGCCAGAACAACGTCCAGGGCTCGTGCGACATGGGCTCGTTCCCGCACGAGTTTCCCGGCTACCGGCACGTCTCCGACGACGCGGTGCGCGAGAGCTTCGAAGCGTCGTGGAAGGTCGGCCTCGACAACGAGCCCGGCCTGCGGATCCCGAACATGTTCGAGGCCGCCCTCGACGGGTCGTTCAAAGGCATGTTCATCCAAGGCGAGGATTTCGCCCAGTCGGACCCGAACACCGCGCACGTGAAAGCCGCCCTGTCGGCGATGGACTGCGTCGTCGTCCAGGACTTGTTCTTGAACGAGACCGCCAAGCTCGCGCACGTGTTCCTGCCGGGCACGTCGTTCCTGGAGAAAGACGGCACTTTCACCAACGCCGAACGCCGCATCAACCGGGTGCGCCCGGCGACGCCGCCGAAGCAGGGCCTGTCGGAATGGGAGACCGTGTGCCGGCTCGCGACCGCCATGGGATACCCGATGGACTATCCCGACGCGGCCGCGATCATGGACGAAATCGCCGCCCTGACGCCGACCTTCACCGGCGTCTCCTTCGCCATGCTCGACCGCGAAGGCTCGGTGCAGTGGCCGTGCAACGACAACGCCCCGCACGGCACGCCGATCATGCACGTCGGCGGATTCGTGCGCGGGCGCGGCAAGTTCATGATCACCGCCTATGTGCCGACCGAGGAGCGCTCGAATCGGCACTACCCCTTGCTGCTCACCACCGGCCGCATCCTCACCCAGTACAACGTCGGCACCCAAACGCGCCGCACCGGCAACGTCGCCTGGCATGCCGAGGACGTGCTTGAGATCCATCCCCACGACGCCGAGGAACGCGGCGTCGAGGATGGCGGCTACGTGTCGCTGCAAAGCCGCAAGGGGGCGACGACGTTGCGCGCCGTGGTCACCGACCGGGTGCCGCCGGGCGTCGTCTACACCACCTTCCACCACCCGGTGACGGACGTGAACGTGGTCACGACCGAGCTCTCCGACTGGGCCACAAACTGCCCGGAGTACAAGGTCACGGCGGTGCAGGTGGCGCGCTCCAACCAGCCGATGGTCGACGCCGACGGCCCGGCGCGTCTCGGACTCAAGCCGGCGGCGGAATGAGCGCCGACGCGGCGCCCGGCCGACCCGCGCCGCCGCCCGCGTTCGCCCGGCGCCCGATCCGCCGCAGCGACGGCGCCGGCGAGGTCCGCACCGTGTGGGGCGTGGCGACGGAGACCGCGATCGAGATCGGCCTCAACGGCGCGCCGTTCGCGGTGATGATGGCGACGCCGGTTGATCTTCAAGACCTCGCGGTCGGCTTCGCCGTCACCGAAAACATCGTCGAGGACCCGGTCGCCGTGGGCGCGGTGACGGTCGACGTCGTGCCCGAGGGCGTCTGCGTCGACCTCGCCGTCGACGCGGCGCAGGTCAACGCCCACCGGCTGCGCGCGCGCAAGCTGGAAGGCCGCACCGGCTGCGGCCTGTGCGGCGTCGAGTCGCTCGCCGACTTGCGCCGCGGCGCGCGCGCGGCGTCCGGCTTCCGCCCCGCGGCGGCGGCGATCAAGCGCGCGTTCGCGGCCTTGCCCGACCGCCAGGAACTCAACCAGGCCACCCGCACCCTGCACGCCGCCGCCTGGTGCTCGCCGGACGGGGCGCTGCGCCTGGTGCGCGAAGACATCGGCCGCCACAACGCCCTCGACAAGCTGGTCGGGGCGCTCGCGCGCGAGGCGAAGCTTGGCGAAGACGGCTTCGTCGTCATGTCGAGCCGGCTGAGTTTCGAGCTGGTGCAAAAGTGCGCCGTCGCCGGCCTGCCGTTCTTGGCCACGGTGTCGGCGCCGACGACCCTGGCGCTGGACCTGGCGGCGGAGACCGGCGTCGGCGTCGCGTGTCTGGCCGGCGGCGACGTGGTGGAGTTTCTGGCGGGAGATGCGAATGCGTGACGACACCCTGGTGCGGATGGCCAATCAGATCGCCGATTTCTTCGCCCCGTACCCGGAAGACGAAGCCGTCGCCGGCGTCGCCGACCACATGAAGAAATTCTGGGACCCGCGAATGCGGGCCGGCATGTTCGCCGCCCTGGACCGGGTGAAGGGCGACCTCCGGCCGTTGGCCGTCAAGGCGATCGAACGCTTGCGCGACGCGTCAGCCTCGGCAAACTGACCCTCCGACATGACCCGGCGCGGCCGCCCGGCCGCGACCGTCCACGACACCAGGGGGGAAGACGCCATGGCGACGGAGGTGCCGTCCGACATCGAGATCGCGCGCGCCGCGAACATGGAGCCGATCGGCGACATCGCGGCCAAGCTCGCCATTCCCTTCGAGGCCACCATCCCGTTCGGGCACACCAAGGCGAAGCTCGCCGAGGACTTCGTCGCCGACGCCATGGGCCGGGCGCGCGGCAAGCTGATCCTGGTCACCGCGATGTCGCCGACACCGGCCGGCGAGGGCAAGACCACGACCACCGTCGGCCTCGGCGACGCGCTCAACCGCATCGGCAAGAAGGCGGCGATCTGCATCCGCGAACCGTCGCTCGGCCCGTGTTTCGGGATGAAGGGCGGCGCCGCCGGCGGCGGCTACGCGCAAGTCGTGCCGATGGAGGACATCAACCTTCACTTCACCGGCGACATGCACGCCATCACCACCGCGCACAATCTGCTCGCGGCGATGATCGACAACCACATCAACTGGTCCAACGCCCTCGGCTTCGACGTCCGGCGGCCGATGTGGCGGCGCGTCGTCGACCTCAACGACCGCGCCTTGCGCGACGTCGCCGTGGCGCTCGGCGGGCTCAACGGCGGCGTGCCGCGCCAGACCGGCTTCGACATCACGGTGGCGTCGGAGATCATGGCGATCTTCTGCCTCGCCGAGAACCTTCCCGACCTGCAGCGGCGGCTCGGCGACATCGTCGTCGGCGCGCGCCGCGACAAGACATTGATCCGCGCCCGCGACGTCCTG
>JAJFFL010000255.1 GCA_021776705.1 Alphaproteobacteria bacterium | reverse complement strand
CGCGGTCGCGGCGGCGGCGCACGGTGTCCTGTCGTCGCTGTATCCCGATCGCGCGGACGAGTTTGACGCCGCCCTCGCCGAGGACCTCGCCGCGGTTCCCGACGGCGCGGCCGAAGACGACGGCGTGGCGCTCGGCGAAGCGGCCGCGGACTTCGCTCTGGCGCGCAACGCCCGCCGCACCGGGGCGCCGATCGAACCGTTCCGCGCTCTCTCCGAGCCCGGCGTCTATGTGCCGACGGAAGTGCGGAACGTGATCCGCGATTTTGATCTCGCGCTGCAGCCCTGGGTGGCGACGAGCCCGTCCGAGTTCCGCCCCCTCGCGCCGCCGGAGCTGACGTCCGCACGCTACGCGACCGACCTCGACGAGGTGCGCCGGCTCGGCGGCGCGTCGGGATCCGAGCGGACCGACGAACAGTCGGAGTCGCCCGGGTTTTGGTTCCTGATTCCGATGAACCCGACGTTGCGCCTCATGTCGGCGGCGCCGGAACGCAGCCTCGCCGACAACGCCCGGCTCTACGCGATGTTCTACATGGCCACGGACGACGCGTGGAGCGCGTCGGCGGACGGCAAGGCGCACCACTTGTTCTGGCGGCCGATCACCGCCCTGCGCAACGCCGACCGCGACGGCAATCCCGAAACCGAACGCGTCGCCGACTGGGAGCCGTTGATGCCGTCGCCGATGCATCCGGAGTACCCGTGCGCGCATTGCGTCCAGGCCGCGGCGCACGCCGTCGTGCTCGACGCCGAGGGCGTCGCGCCGCCGGACGGCGGTTGGGTCGTCGAAAGCCCGGCGGTCCCCGGCGCGGTGCGGCGGATCGAATCATTCGCGGAATATTCGGAGCGGACGTCGATGTCGCGCATCTACGCCGGCGCGCACTACCGGTTCTCGAACGAAGCCGGCGAAACGGTCGGCCGCGCCATCGGCGCGCGGCTGCTGGAGGTGTTTGCGCCGGCGGCGGACTAGCCCTTTTCCAACCCCAGCCGCCGGTCGAGCGACCAGGCGCCGGGGCCGTGGGCGACGAGCACGAGCGCGGTCGCGGCCCACCACATGGCCGGGTTGGTCCAATGATCCCAGGTTGGAAACACCAACAGCTGAATGACCAGGGTCATGGTCAGCAGGCCGAGCGCGCCGAGCCGGGTGAACAAGCCGAGCAAAAGCAGCAACGGCAGCGTCAGCTCCGCCGCCGTCGCCAGCACCGCCGCGGTGTTGGTCGCCGCCAACGGCAAGAAGCAGCCGGCGGCCGAGGCGTCGTCGAAGCACCGGTCGGGGACGATTGGAAAGAACTCGTCCTTGAACAGGTAGAACGTGTCGCCCTGGATGATCGGCGTCGGGAGACGAAAGCGGAAGCCGCCGAGTTCGAACAAGGTCACGGTCTCGACCTTGCCGAGGCCGGAGCGCCAGAAAACGTAAAACAGCGTCAGCCGCGCCGCGAGCAGGCCGCCGGCCTGGGCGCGCGCCGCCAGGCCGGTGAACCCGGCGTAGAGATTGACGATCCGGTCGCGAAGCGCGGCGGCGTTCATGCGGCATCTCCTTCGAGGGAGTCGAAAACGCCGCCGGCGACGAGCGAGGCGAACGTGAGCAAGGGGTCGAGATCGGCTTCGACGGCGAGGGCGTCGCCGGCGGCGTCCGAGAGCCCGGCGCCGGAGAACAGGGCGTGCAGGAACGCCGCCTCGCCGTCGCCGAGTCGCCGGTGGCGCACCGCGCCCGCGTTCTTCCAGATCAGCGCGGTTTCGGGCCCGGCGGCGGCGATCGGCGTGACGACGTCGTCTTCGCGGTTGGTCCGCCAAATCGAATAGGCCGCGTGCGGCGACGCGATCAAGCGCGCGCTCGGATGCGGCGCCAGACGCGCGACCGCGAACGCGTCGTCGTCGAGGGCGCCGACGCGGTCGGGGCTCAGCGGATCGGAATCGGACGCGAACAAGCACTCGATCCAGGCGCGGTCGAGCCGCGCCACGTCGGCCAGGTAGACGAGGTCCCGGGCCGGCGGAAACGCGGCGACGAACGCCGGGAATCCGCCGCCGTAAAGCGTCAGAACCGCCGACCGCGGCGGGTCGTTGCGCACGTGCTCGGCGGCCATGCCGCGGAAAAAGTCGCGCCCGACGAGCCGCTCGACGACCGGGTAGTCCTTCGCCAGACCGTCGACCAGCGCGGTCAGGACGTTGTTGCGGTAGACGTCCAAGCCGCCGGCCGCCGCCGGATCCGCGAGCGCGGGCTGCAGCTCGGCGTCGCCGCCGGCGAACACGGTGCGCGCGAACGCGTCCTGAAAACGGCTGAGATCAGACATGGACCGGTTCCTTCGCTGCGGTCAGCGCCGTCTCGGCGCGGCCGCGCTCCTCCATCAGGACGTCGAACGAGGGGATGTCGGCGTCGCGTTCGATCAGGGTCGGCTGCGGCCCGACGCGCGCCAGCGCGTGCGCGTAGAGGGCCCAAACCGCGTCGGCGACCGGCGCGCCGTGGCTGTCGATCAACAGATCGCGCCCGCCGGCGTCCGCGGCATGCCCGGCGAGGTGGATTTCGCCGACCAAGTCGGCCGGGATCGCGTCGAGATAGGCGCCGGCGTCGCGCCGCATGTTGTGGGCGCTGACGTAGACGTTGTTGACGTCGAGCAACAGGCCGCAGCCGGTGCGCCGGCAGGCCTCGACGAGAAACTCAGGTTCGTCCAATTCGCGCGCCAGCGGCACGTAGAGAGACGGGTTTTCAATCAGGATTCGGCGGCCCAGCGCGGTCTGCATCTGATCGATGTTGGCGCACAGGCGGTCGAGCGCCTCGCGCGTCGTCGGCAAAGGGAACAGGTCGGCGTAATAGACGCCGCCGCGCCGCGACCAGGCGACGTGCTCGGAGATCCGCACCGGGTCGAAGCGGCCGACGAGGTCGGCCCAGCGCTTGAGATGGTCGACGTCGAGCGGCTCGTCGCCGCCGAGCGACATTCCGACCCCGTGCAGCGACACGTCCTTGTCGGCCCGAATCAACTCCAGCCAGGCGAGCCGCGGCCCGCCGTCGGTCATGTAGTTTTCGGGATGAACTTCAAGCCAGAGACCCGCGTCGCCGCACTCGCGCACGGCCCGGTAGTGTTCGGGCTTGAGCCCGATCCCGGCGTGCGGAGGCGGCGGCGCGGTCATTGGAGCGAAAGCCGCCTAGGCTTCCGGGTTGTCGCGGTCGAGCTCGTCGAGCGACGCGTCGCCGGTGGGGGTGACGATGTGCTCGCACGTGCCCTTCGGCGCGTAGGTCCAGGCGTTGCCCTGATAGTCGATCGTCGACGTGCCTTCGCAGCTCGTGCCCTTGCCGGCCTTGCAGTCGTTTTCGCCGGCGAGCGCGATGCCGTAGCATTTCTCGCGGCGGCCATCGACGGTTCCGTCTTGAACCCAGGCCGTGAACTTCGCCTTGACGTCGTCGGGCGCGGCTTCGGAAATCGTCAAGCCGTCGTTCGGACCGGCGACGGCGCCCGTCGACAGGGCGACGGCGGCGGCGGCGGCGAACGCGGCGGAAGTGAGCATGTTCTTCATCTAACCAAATTCCTCTCAATCCCCGTGTGGTGGTCGGAGACGCGCGCGGTTGGGGGGGGGGGAAGTTCCGCGTCGCTGAGCGGACCTTGGCAAAGACGGCCGCCGGTTGCGACTCACTTTCAGTCACGCGGCGGCGAAGCGCGATCACGGCTGCGTCAGACGCCGTCGAGGTCTTTCGGCGTTTCGGTCGGGCCGGACCGGGGCGGGCCGTCGCGAAGCGGAAGCTCCGCTTCGCGGTCCGCGTGGCCGAGGTCGGAACGGGGATCGAGGTCGGCCGCGGCGGTCGAGGTCGCCGCCACCGGCGCGAACGGGATCTTGGCGTCGATCTCCTCCTCCGTCGACGGCCGCGCGCCGCGGCGATGCAGCATCAGCGCCACCAGCACCGCGTAGGCGACGGCGGCGTAGACGAACAGGCCGCTCGGCCCGAGTCCGACCTGCATGAACAGGCCGGCGGCGATCGGGCCCACGGTCGAGCCCGCCGCCCAGGCGAGCAGCACCCCCGCCATCATCCGGGTGTGTTGGCCGGCCGGCGCGCGGTCGGCGGCGTGGGCGA
>JAJFFL010000254.1 GCA_021776705.1 Alphaproteobacteria bacterium | reverse complement strand
AGGCAATCGACGCATTCGAGGCGACATGGATGTCGAACTCGCGGTCGACGCGATCGAGGCCGCGTCCTGGTTGGACCATTTGGTTCTGTTTTCCGGCGACAGCGACTTTCGACCGGTGGTCGCGGCGCTGCAACGGCGCGGCGTCCGCGTGTCGGTGGTTTCAACGCTTCGATCGAACCCGCCGATGATCTCCGACGAGCTCCGTCGGCAGGCCGATCAATTCATCGAGTTGGCGGATTTGGCCCGCCGCGTCGGCCGCGCGGCGCGTCCGGAGAGCGCTCGGGCGCCGGCCGACGAGGCTCATGAGCACGACGAATACGAGGCCGATTGATGACGGCCGAGCCGGCGCGCGACTGCCCGTTGTGCCCGCGCCTGGTCGCGTTTCGCGCCGAAAACGCTGAACTGGAGCCGGATTGGTTCAACGGCCCGGTGCCGTCGTTTGGTCCCCTTGACGCTCGTCTCTTGGTCGTCGGGCTCGCGCCCGGACGCGGCGGCGCAAACCGCACCGGACGACCGTTCACCGGCGATTGGGCCGGCGACTTGCTCTATCCGACCTTGGCCAGACACGGATTTTCGCGCGGCGCTTATGACCGAAGGCCGGACGACGGACTTGAATTGGTGGACTGCATGATCACCAACGCGGTTCGTTGCGTGCCGCCGCAAAACAAGCCGACCGGACCTGAAGCGAAAAACTGCCGCCCCTTTTTGACGGCGCGCATGGCGGCGCTGCCGAAGCTCGCGGCCGTTCTGGCTTTGGGCCGGATCGCCCACGATGCGGTCGTGTCGGTGTCAAGCGCCCGTCGGTCCGACGCGCCGTTCGGCCACAACGCACAGTCGACACTCGACATCGAAGGGCGCCGCGTGGCCCTTTTCGACAGCTACCACTGCTCCCGCTACAACACGAACACGGGACGGCTCACCGAAGCGATGTTCGACGCCGTGTTTGCGAATGTCCGGGCCTATCTGGAGCTTCAACCGCGGTCGCGCAGCAAGCGTGCTTTTTGACGCTGCCAATCGCGTTTTTGTTCAACGCCACGCTTGTCATGCATCTTGCGGCCTTTCGCGAGGCCGATTTCAATTTTCGCGATTCCGCGATCGTTGAAATAGAGCTTGAGGGGCACGATGGTGCGGCCTTCGCGCTGGACCGCGCCGGCGAGCTTGCCGACTTCCTTTCTGTGCAACAGCAGCTTGCGGCGGCGTCGCGGTTCGTGGTTCGCCCGATTGGCGGGCGCGTACTCGGGTATGTGGGCGTTGATCAGGTAAATCGCGCCGTCTTCATCGGAGGCGTAGGATTCGGCGATGTTCGCCCGGCCTTCGCGTAACGCCTTGACCTCCGACCCGAGCAACATGATCCCGGCCTCGAAGGTTTCTTCGATCTCGTAGTCGCGGCGCGCCCTGCGATTTTCGGCGATCAGCCGGCGGCTGGTCATTCCGCGGCGACGGGGATCAATCCCGCCTTCTCCATCGCGGCGTCTATTCGCGCCCGCACGGTTTCGTTCGGCGGGGTCAACGGCAACCGCAATTCGTCGGTCATCATCCCGAGCCGCGCCAAAGCGTATTTGGCCGGGCCCGGGCTGGGACTCATGAACAAGGCCTGGTGCAGGTCGAACAGACGATCCTGCAGCGCCAAGGCGTCGGGATACCGACCCTCGAGACACGCCTCTTGAAATCTTGAACACAAAGCCGGGGCGACGTTCGACGTCACGGAAATCGCGCCGTGTCCGCCATGGGCCATGAACCCCAAAGTCGTCGCGTCGTCGCCGGACAACTGCAGAAAATCGTCGCCGCAAGCAGTTCGCTGGGCCGTCGTCCTCACCATTGACCCGGTGGCGTCTTTTACGCCGATGATGTTCGGATGGGCCGCCAGATCCGTCATGGTCTCAACCTCCATGTCGATCACGGACCGGCCGGGAATGTTGTAGATGATCAGCGGAATTTCAACGGCGTCGGCGACGGCGAGAAAGTGGGCCCGAAGCCCTTCCTGGTTGGGCTTGTTGTAGTACGGCGTCACGACAAGAATTGCGTCCGCGCCGACACGTTTGGCGTGCTTCGCGAGCTCTATCGCGCGCCGCGTGTCGTTGAGCCCGGCTCCCGCCAGCACCGGCCGGCGCCCCGCCGCCGCCTCGACGCAAAGCGCGATCACCCGCTCATGCTCCGGTTCGGTCAAGGTCGGCGATTCGCCCGTCGTGCCGCAGGGAACGAGGCCGTGCGTGCCTTGGTCAATTTGCCAATTCACAAAGTCGCGAAACGCCGATTCGTCGACTTCGCCGTCGCGAAACGGGGTCGCCAGCGCGGTGATGGAGCCTTTGAACATGGTCTGGCCGCTGAGTTGCATGAACGGCGGCGGACACTAGGACGCCCCGCGTCCGGCGACAACGCAAGCCTGTTGAGCCGGAGGCCGGACCCTGCGATCCTAGGTAAGAGATTCGGCGGAGACGGACGAAAATGCACAGGGCGGCCTATTTTCGACTGGCGTGCGCGGGGGCGTGGTGCGGTCTCATGTTCGTCGCCTCGGCGTCGAACGCGGCGACGCCTGAGCCGCGGCTCAAGCCGGCGCAGCCGCATTTTTCGCAATCACTGACCCAAGCGGACTTTGAACGCTTGCAAGACGGCCTCGACGCCGCCGAGCGCGGCAACTGGTCAGCCGTGAAGGGAATCATCCCGCGTCTCAGCCATCCGACCGCGGTGAAAATACTCACGTGGCGGCGCGCGACGTCGGACGCGACCATGTCGTTCTCTGAGCTCGACGCCGTCATGAACGAACTCGCCGACTGGCCGCGAGCGCGCGACATTCGCGCCGAGGCGGAAGGAAAGGTCGACGCCGCCGGCCTGACGCCGGCCGGAATCGTCGCTTGGTTCGAGGTCCAAGGTCCGCAGAGCGGCGAAGGCAAGATCGCCTACGCCGAAGCCTTGTTCGCGCTTGGCCGGCACGACGAAGGCGAAACCGCGTTGCGCGACGCGTGGCGGGGCTCGTTGTTTTCGCGAACGCTGCAAGCCGACGTGCTCAACCGCCACGGCGCCCGCCTGACGACCGAAGATCACGTCGCTCGGGTCGATTATCTGCTGTGGCGCGGCCAACGCACGACTGCGTCGCGCTTGTTTGACCGATTGCCGGCGGACGAACGTGCGCTGGCCGACGCGCGGATGAAGCTCGCGGCCCGGGCGAGAGGCGTCGACACGGCCATCGACCGCGTGCCGGCGGCGCTTCAAGATCACCCGGGATTGGTCTTTGAGCGCGCGAAATGGCGCCGACGCTCGCGCAACATTTCCGGCGCCTTGCCGCTGGTGATGCAGCTGCCTGCCGATATGGGACCGTCGGTGGCGCGCGAAGAGGCGTGGGAGGAACGCGCCTATCACATCTACTACGCGCGCCGATCCAAGGATTGGACCACGGCCTATCAACTTGCGGCCGCCAACGGCCTCGATGAAGGCGGCGATTTCGCCGAAGCCGAATGGCTGGCCGGTTGGTTGGCCTTGCGGGAACTCGGCGACATCGAAGCCGCCAAGGCGCACTTCGCCAAATTGGATGAAAACGTATCGACGCCGGTGTCGAAGGCGCGCGCTCTTTACTGGCGTGGGCGCGCCGCCGAAAGCGAGAGCGACTTCACGGCGGCTCAAGGTCACTACGCCGCCGCCGCCGCGTATTCGACGGTCTACTACGGTCAACTCGCGGCCACGCGTCTCGGCGACGCGGCGCGGCGATCCGAATTGCCGAATGAAGCCGTAATCAGCGATGAGATGCGCGCCGCTTTCATATCGCGCGATCTGCCGCAAGCCTTGAAGATCTTCGCCGAGCTCGACGAACTGCGCTTGTTCCGCGAGTTTTCCTACACCCTCGACGACCAGCTTGAGACCGCCGAAGAATACGCGCTGCTCGCTGAGATTGCGCGCGACTACGGTCAACAGGGCATCGCCGTGCGTGGCGGCAAAGCCGGCCTCGCGAAAGGCGTGATCGAAACGTCTGCGGTTTACCCCAAGGTGTCGTTGGCGCCCTTGCCGACCTCAGGTCCCGAAGAGCCGTTCGTGCTCGCCTTGGCGCGCCAAGAAAGCGAATTCTACCCAAAGGCGATATCGCACGCGAACGCCCATGGCCTGATGCAGCTGCTGCCGTCGACCGCGCAAGCCACCGCGCGCTCTCTCGGCCGCAGTTATCGCACCAACTGGCTCACCGACGACGCCGACTACAACGTCACCCTCGGTTCGGCCCACCTCGGCGATCTGCTCGACGACTTCGACGGCTCCTACATCCTCGCCGCCGCAGCCTACAACGCCGGCGCCCATCGAGCGCGCGAATGGATCCGCGAATACGGCGACCCGCGCACGGGCGAGATCGACCCGATTGATTGGGTCGAGATGATTCCGTTTTCGGAGACGCGCAATTACGTTCAGCGCGTGATGGAAAACGTCCAGGTGTACCGCGCCCGGCTCACCGACGATGTCATCGAGGTCAAGCTCGATAGCGACTTGGCCCGCGGCGGCCCGCCGTCCTAGACGCCGATCGCGCGCTCAAACATGTCGGCGTCGACGTTGCCTCCGGTGACGACGACGCCGATCGTTTTCCCGCGAACATCGATTTTTCCGAACAAGACCGCGGCCAAGGAGGCGGCTCCGCCCGGCTCCAGAACCAGCTTCAGCCGCCGAAAAGCAAAATTCATCGCCGCCAAAGCTTCAGCGTCCGTCACCACAACGCCGCCGGCCAGGCGCGGCTTGTTGATGCCGAAGGTCATTTCTCCCGGCGCCTCCGGCAAGAGCGCGTCGCAGATCGAGCCGCCCGCCGCCGCGTTGCGTTTGCGAACGCCCGACAGCAGCGAGCGGCGGGTGTCGTCAAATCCGGCTGGCTCCACCGCGTAGAGCTTCGTCCGCGGGCTTTCGGCTTCGAACGCCAGCGCCAAGCCGGCCATAAGGCCGCCGCCGCCGACGTTGCAGAACAAGGCGTCAAGCCGGGCCCCCGCCGCGTCGCTCTGGGCGGCGAATTCCAGACCGGCGGTTCCCTGTCCGGCGATGATGTGCGGATGATCATAGGGCGGAGTTTCGACCGCCCCGGTGCTCTTGGCGATGTCGGCCATCACCGCGAAGCGGTCTTCGGATAAGCGATCGTAGGTCACGACCGTGGCCCCCCGCTCTCTCACGCCGCGCACCTTTCCGGCCGGTGCGTCCGTCGGCATCACGATGGTCGCGGGCGTCCTGAGGAGACGTGCGGCCTCGGCCACTCCCTGGGCGTGATTGCCCGAAGAGCACGCCACGACGCCCCGCGCCCGGTCGTCGTCCGACAATCGGGAGAGACGGTTGTAGGCGCCGCGGAATTTGAACGAGCCCGTGCGCTGCAAGTTTTCGGCTTTGATCAGCACCCGCGCGCCCGTCGCCGCGTCAAGAACCGGGGATGTGATGACCGGGGTGCGCACCGCGACCGCGCGGATTTGTTCGGCCGCGTCGCGCACATCCTTGACGCTGGGCGACGCCCGATCTTGGTCGACGATCATCGGCTCGCACTCCCACAAAGCGAACTGCGTTGGCTTTAGCTGTGCGCGTTGACAATGCAAGCCCGCGGGCGTGTGCTCCGCGCGGAACAACGGTTGACGCCCGCGGACGGCGT
>JAJFFL010000253.1 GCA_021776705.1 Alphaproteobacteria bacterium | reverse complement strand
GTCCTGCGCCGCGCCGGCGTTCGAAAACGTCGCCTTGTGGCATGAACGCGACATCTCCCATTCCAGCGTCGAACGCGCCATCGGCCCGGACGCGACGATTCATCTCGACTTCGCGCTCCACCGACTCGCCGGCGTGGTCGAAAAGCTGATCGTCTACCCCGACCGGATGCGCGAGAATCTCGACCGCATGGGCGGCCTGCACGAAAGCCAGCGGGTGCTTTTGGCGCTGACCCAACAGGGCAAGTCGCGCGAAGACGCCTATCGGCTGGTGCAGCGCAACGCGATGAAGACTTGGGACGGCGAAGGCCCGTTCCTCATGCACTTGAAAGCCGACCCCGACGTCGCCGGCGCCCTGTCGGAGGCCGAGCTTGAGGCCTGCTTCGACGACGCCCATCATTTCAAGCACGTCGACGCCGTGTTCACGCGGGTCTTTGAGTCGCCTCCGGAGGCGCACGCGCTCACGTGATCGCCTGTGCGCTGTTGTGAGTTGATGCCGCGGCCGAGGCTCGCTAGGTGGGGTGGGAACCAATGGAAAGGCCTCGCATGCGCGCTCTCGTCGCCGCCGCCGTCGTTCTCGCCGCCGTCGCCGTTTGGCCGAGCGGCTGGAGCACCGCCGAGCCGACGCAGGACCGGCGGCTCGTCGCGGCGATGTTCTATTCGAATTTTTGCGCCAGCTGCCGGATTCTCGACCCCAAGATCGAAGCCGTGAAGCCGGACTTCGACGGCCGTCCCGTCGACTTCGTGAAGTTCAATCAGACGTTCAGCGCGTTCAACACATCGAGCCTGCGCGAGTTGGCGCACGAACACGGCGTTCCGACCGTGTTCGAGGAATACCGCGGCGCCACCGGCTTCATGCTGCTCGTCGAGCCCGAGACCGAGCGCGTCGTGGCCATGATCACCATGAGCTATTCGCGCGACGAGATCCGCGCCGCCATTGATCGCGCTCTCGCGGCGACGGTCGACTCATGAAGAAATTCGCGTTCGGCGTCCTCGCTCTGGTTCTCGCCGCCGGCGCCCTCGTCGGCGGGCGCTTCGCCGTGACCATGTTCAAGCCCGTGACCTGGAGCGACACCGAGGTGAAGGAGGATCGCGCCGTCGTCGCGGCGATGTTCTTCTCCAATTTCTGCGCGTCGTGCAAAATCCTGGATCCGAAGATCACCGCCGTGCGGCCTGAGTTTCTCGAGCGGCCGATCGATTTCGTGAAATTCAACCAGTCCTACAGCGCGCTGAACGCCGGCGAGCTGCGCGCCATCGCCGAAGCGCACGGCATCCCGGAAATTTACGACACGTACGCCGGCCAGACCGGGTTCATGGTCCTGGTCGATCCCGAGTCCCAGGGAATCATTGAGATCGTCACGGTCGGCTATTCCGAATCCGACATCCGGCGGGCGCTGGAGCGCGCCCTGGCGAGCGCGCCCGGGGCCTGAGCTCAGCCCTCTTCCTTCACCTGGCGGCGTGCTTCGGCCATGAGTTCGTCCATCCGCCGCCGGATCTGATGATCGGACAAGTCGACCGCCTTGGCGTCGAAGTCAGCCCGGACCTTGCGAAAGACGTCTTCGTCGCCGGCCTCCTCGAAGTCGGACTTCACCACCTCTTTGGCGTAGGAGTCGGCGGCGTCGCCATCGAGCCCGAGTTGTTTCGAGGCCCATAAGCCGAGAAGCTTGTTGCGCCGCACCACAGCCTTGAATTCAAGTTCCTGGTCGTGGACGAACTTGTTTTCAAAGCCTTTTTCACGATCGTCAAACGAGGACATGGGCGCGCGAAGCTCCTGTGAATCCGAGATGTTTCGAGGTCTCGTAGCCCGCCGGGGACGGCTTTTCAACGCGCAAGTGAGGCGCGTTGTTCGCCCCCGCCCCCTGAGTTAACGTCCGCCTCCCGGTTGACTCGGCGGGCGCGCCCGCCCAAGTGCGGCGCTCCCTCGCCGCCGCGGCCGGGGGACTTGGCTGAAGGAGCCGCGATCTCATGTCCCGCCGCAAAAAAATCTACGAAGGCAAAGGCAAGATCCTCTACGAGGGCCCTGAGCCAGGCACCCTCGTCGCCCATTTCAAGGACGACGCCACCGCCTTCAACAACCAGAAGCGGGGCACCCTCGACGGCAAGGGCGTCCTCAACAACCGCATCTCCGAGTTCGTGATGGAGCGGCTGAACGAGATCGGCGTGCCGACCCATTTTATCCGCCGCATCAACATGCGCGAGCAGCTGATCCGGGAAGTCGAGATCATTCCCATCGAAGTGGTGGCCCGCAACATCGCCGCCGGCTCCCTGTCGGCACGCCTCGGACTCGAGGAAGGTCAGCCGCTGCCGCGGTCGATCGTCGAGTTCTATTTCAAGAACGACGAACTCGGCGACCCAATGGTGGCCGAAGAGCACATCACCGCGTTCAACTGGGCCACGACCCAGGAGATCGACGACATCATGGCGCTGACGCTGCGCGTCAACGACTTCATGTCCGGCATGTTCGCCGCGGTCGGGATCAAGCTGATCGACTTCAAGCTCGAGTTCGGCCGCCTCTATGAGGGCGACATGATGCGCATCGTTCTCGCCGACGAAATCAGCCCCGACTCCTGCCGGCTGTGGGACGCGACCACGAATGAGAAAATGGACAAGGACCGGTTCCGCCGCGATCTCGGCGGAGTCACTGAAGCCTACGCTGAAGTGGCGCGGCGTCTTGGAATCATGAAAGACGCGCCGCCGAACCTTCATGTCGTCGAGAGCACCGTCGAATGAAAGCCATCGTCCGTGTCGACTTGAAACAGGGCGTCCTCGACCCGCAAGGCAAGGCCGTCGCCCATGCGCTTCAGGTGTTGGGCTTCGAGGAGGTCTCCGCCGCCCGCCAGGGAAAGGTGATCGAGATCGATCTCGAGGAGTCCGACAAGGCCAAGGCCGAATCGCGGGTCAAGGAGATGTGCGAAAAGCTGCTCGCGAACACGGTCATCGAACGTTACGCGATCGAACTTGAGGGCTGAGCCGCCTTGAAATCCGCTGTCATCGTCTTTCCCGGCTCCAACTGCGACCGCGACTGTCGCGACGCGGTGGAGAAGGCGACCGGAACGGCGCCGGCCATGATCTGGCACCGTGAATCGGACCTTCCCGACGGCCTCGACCTGATCGTCATTCCGGGCGGCTTCTCCTTTGGCGACTATTTGCGCTGCGGCGCGATCGCCGGCCGCTCGCCGATCATGGGCGCGGTCAAGGACGCCGCCGAGGCCGGCGTCGCGGTGGTCGGCATCTGCAACGGCTTTCAGGTGCTGTGCGAGACCGAGCTTCTGCCGGGCGCGCTTTTGCGCAACGCCGGGCTGGACTTCGTTTGCCGCCGGCAAGACCTCGAAATCGCCAACGGCAACACGCGGTTCACCGCCGCCTACCAGGGCGGCCGCCAGGTCAACTTTCCCGTCGCCCACCACGACGGCAACTATTTCGCCGACGCCGACACGCTCGACCGGCTTGAGGGCGAGGGTCAGGTCGTGTTCCGCTACCAAGGCAACCCCAACGGTTCGGCGCGCGACATCGCCGGCGTCATGAACGCACGCGGCAACGTGCTCGGCCTGATGCCGCACCCCGACCGCGCCGCCGACGCCCGGCACGGCGGGACAGACGGCCTCGCTCTTTTCCGCTCGGTGATGGAGTCCGCGGGATAGGTTGCGACGACGGCCAAGGCCGCCAACGGATCCTCCCGAAGTCCACGTCAGACGGCGAGTTCGTACCCGAATTTTTCGAAATCCTTGCGGTACAGTTTGAAGATGCGGCGCCGCATGTCGGCCGACAGCGCCTGCGCGGCCACGGTCGCGGCGGGCGCCGGGTTGCGGTGCGGCACGCTCACGACCGGCGCCCCCAAGCGCTCGAAGATGAGCCGGAACGACTCGTCGAACGCCTCGAACCGCCCGAGGTGATCGTAGTCGAAATGCGCGCACATGAGCATAAGGTGCTGCGGTCGCCAGTGGTTGTTGACGCCGCGGTCGCCGGCGCGCTCCAGATAGTGGACGAACTGATCGAAGCCGACGACGTCGCCAACCTCGATCCCGCGCCGCCGCAGCCACGCCTTGATCGGCGCCGCCTGCCGGCGGTTGAGAGCGAGCTTGCCCTCGTAGGCGGACACCAGTCGCGTCAACGGGTGCCGCACCATCGAGAAGTGAAAATAGCCCTCGTCGGTCACCAGACGGCGCACAGTCCGGACCGACGCGTTGAAGGCGAACACGTCGCGCACGTCGGCGCTTGGGGGCGTGAACGCCGGATCGCCGACCCGGCCGGTCAGTTCGAGCTCGATCAAGGCGCGCCGGAACGACGTCGAACCGACCCGGTAGTTCATCGTGTAGACGTAGCGGTGGGCGTGCGAAACGACCGACAGGCGCTGCGCCTGCTGGTCCAGGTTGCGGCGCCGGTAGGGGTTGATCGCGAACGCCGCGCGGTCGAGGAACGAACCCGGCATGCACCCTGCCCTTGCGATCAAACGCCGGGGTTGTGCACCGCCGCGCCGTCCAGGTCCACTCTGGCGGAGGCCGCCGCCGATCGGCTATCCAGTCGACTTCCGCCGCGCCGCGCGCTACTTGGCCGCCATGACCGACACCCTTGATTCGACCGCCGACGCCGTCACCGAAGCGACCGCCCTGGAGCACGGGCTGTCGAAGGACGAATACGCCGTCATTCTCGACCGTCTCGGCCGCGCGCCGAACCGCGTCGAGCTCGGCATCTTCTCGGTGATGTGGTCCGAGCATTGCTCCTACAAGTCGAGCCGCACGCACCTCGCCAAGCTCCCGACCACCGGCCCGCAGGTGATCCAGGGACCGGGCGAGAACGCCGGCGTCGTCGACATCGGCGACGGCCAGGCCGCCATCTTTAAGATGGAGAGCCACAACCACCCCTCCTACATCGAGCCCTACCAGGGCGCGGCGACCGGCGTCGGCGGCATTTTGCGCGACGTCTTCACGATGGGGGCGCGGCCGGTGGCGCTGATGAACGCGCTGCGGTTCGGGTCGCCCGACCACCCGAAGACGCGCCAGCTCGTGAACGGGGTCGTCGCCGGCATCGGCGGCTACGGCAACTGCGTCGGCGTGCCGACGGTCGGCGGCGAGACCAATTTCCACGCCGGCTACGACGGCAACATCCTGGTCAACGCCATGGCGGTCGGGATCGCGGACCAGGACAAGATCTTCTACGCCCGCGGCGCCGAGCCGGGGCAGCCGATCGTCTACGTCGGTTCCAAGACTGGCCGCGACGGCATCCACGGCGCGACCATGGCGTCGGCGGAATTTGACGACGCGTCCGACGAAAAACGGCCGACGGTGCAGGTCGGCGACCCGTTCACCGAGAAACTCCTGATCGAAGCCTGTCTCGAGCTGATGGCCACCGACGCGATCGCCGCGATCCAGGACATGGGCGCCGCCGGCCTCACGTCGTCGTCGGTCGAAATGGCCGACAAAGGCGGCGTCGGCGTCGAGCTCGACCTCGACCAGGTGCCGCAGCGCGAAGCCGACATGACGGCCTACGAGATGATGCTGTCGGAATCCCAGGAGCGCATGCTGATGATCCTCAAGCCCGGCCGCGAGTCCGAGGCCGAGGCGATTTTCGACAAGTGGGAGCTCGACTTCGCGGTCATCGGCAAGACCACCGACTCCGGCCGCATGGTGCTGACGCACAAGGGCGAAACCGTGTGCGACATCCCCGTGGCGCCGCTCGCCGACGACGCGCCGAAGTACGACCGGCCGTATACGCCGCAGCCCAAAACCGCGCCGATCAAGGCCGAGGACATCCCCGAGCCGGCGGACTACGGCCAGGCGCTGTTGACGCTCTTGGCCTCGCCGGATCTGGCGTCGAAGCGCTGGATCTGGGAGCAGTACGACCGCCACGTCATGGCCGACACCGTCGCCAACTCCGAGACCCAGGGCGACGCCGCCATCGTGCGCATCCACGGGACCAACAAGGGACTCGCGATCACCACCGATTGCACGCCGCGCTACTGCAAGGCCGACCCCTACGAAGGCGGCAAGCAGGCCGTCGCCGAAGCCTACCGCAACCTCTGCGCCGTCGGCGCGACGCCGCTCGCGATCACCGACTGCCTCAACTTCGGCAACCCGGAACGCCCCGAAATCATGGCCCAGTTCGTCGGCTGCGTCGACGGCATGGCGGAGGCCTGCCGCGCCCTCGGCATGCCGGTCGTCTCGGGCAACGTCAGCCTCTACAACGAGACCAACGGCGTCGCGATCCCGCCGACCCCGGCGGTCGGCGCCGTGGGTCTGATCGAGGACTTGGACAAGGTCGTGGGCATCGGCGGGGCGAAGGCGGGGGACGTCCTCCTGCTCGTCGGGGAGACGACGGGCCACCTCGGCCAGTCGCTCTACCTGCGCGAAATCCACGGCCGCGAGGACGGCCCGCCGCCGCCGGTGGATTTGGAGGCGGAGCGGCGCAACGGCGAATTTGTCCGGAGGCTGATCGCCAAAGGTCTCGCGCACGCCGTCCACGACGTCAGCGACGGCGGCGTGGCGGTCGCGGCGGCGGAGATGGCGTTGGCGTCGAAAGTGGGCGTCGCGATTACTGCCCGCCACGATCGCGCGAATGCGCCTGACCTCTTCGGCGAAGATCAGGGCCGGTTCATGGTTTCGGTCGGGGAGTCGGACGCGCGCGCGATCCTGGATAGCGCCGACGTCACCGTGACCGAAGTCGGTCGAGCACTGCCGTCGGAAGCGGTAATCATGATTGAAGCTGCTGGGGTCGTGTCCCGCATCCCCCTCGCCGACCTTCGCGCCGCGCACGAGGGCTGGCTGCCAGGGTACATGCGGGGGCGGTGACTCGCTCGCTCTTCCGGTCATCCCGGATGCTGCGCAGCACGTCAGTGTTGCGCTGCTGATCCGGGACCTGGCGCCGGTCGCGATCAGCGCACGTCAATCTCCTCGCTCCGCCCGGTCCCGTGTCTGCGCCGCACCGTTGCACGCTCCCTGCTTCGCCGAAGCGAAGCTCCGGCTTCGCGGAGGCGAGG
>JAJFFL010000252.1 GCA_021776705.1 Alphaproteobacteria bacterium | reverse complement strand
GCGGCCCGCCTCGGATCGGGGACCATCGCGCGCCGGCGGACGGAAGCGTCACGGGCGGAAAAGCGCCGCCGACGGCGGCGAAAGCGCTGACCTCGACAACATCGCGCCAAAGCGCGGCGACGACGCACGAGCCGGCGGCGCCTCGGCGGCCCGCCTCGGATCGGGGACCATCGCGCGCCGGCGGACGGAAGCGGATCAAGGAGAACCGCGGCCCAGCGTCCGGGCGGTCGGCGGCGCGCCGTCGCCGTGCGCCCCGTCGCGTAAGCGTCGCGGGCGAAGGGCGAATGCCCGGATCTAAGTCCGCTCGGTCGGCGCCGAAGCCGTTGCCGTCGCCGCCTTCCAGCGCGCCGCGGCTTCCGCCGGCCAGATTTCCTTCGGGTTGTAATAATCCTCAAACACCGGAACGCCGTCATCGGGGATCGCCACGAACGGCGGCTTCGAGCGGATGTAGATGTGCACGTCGGGCCGGATCGCCGACGGGTCGTCCAGGGTCAGGGCGCGCACGAACAAGATTGTCGTGCGGGCGCCGTAGTCGCTCCACACCGCCGTCTTGCAGGTCGGGCAGCGGTGGATGAGGTGCGGCCGGCCGGAGTCGGTCGCCATGTCGTCCGCGACCGGCGGCGCCGTCAGGATCTCGACGTTCGACGCTTCGATGATCGCGTTCAGCGCCATCGGCCCGCCGGTCTGTATCTGGCAGTCCCGGCACCAGCACGCGTGCACGAAGATCGGGTCGGCGGCGAGCGCGTATTTCACCGCGCCGCAATAGCAAGAGCCGGTAAGGCGGGTCATGCGGGTTTCCGGTTGCAAAGTCGCCGCCCGGCGTCTAGCGCGGATCGGCGTCGCCCGCCAACCGTTTCAAGGCGTCGATCTGCGCTAGACGCCAAACGCGAACCCGTGCCGGACAGGGCCGCCGCGCGTCCGAACGCCGGTCCGCAGCAAGTCCGCCGCCTGTCAGCCGCCGCCGTTGCGGCGTTCGCGGCGAAAATCCCAGGGGGCTTGGAATTCGAGCGCATGGAGGCCGCGGCGCGCCGCGCGGGCGTCGGCTTCAAGGTCGCGAAAGCCGTCGCCGACGCTCGACCGCGCGGCCAGGGCCCAGCCGAGCCGCACCATCTCACGGTTCACCTCCGTCGCGCCGGCGTGGCAGGTGGCGACGTAGCGGCCGTAGCTCAGCCGCGGCTTGCCGTCCCGGCCGCGGTGCACCTCGCAGCGAAAGCGGGAATCGTCGAGGAAGGCCGAGAGTCGCTTCACGGTTTCGCCGTAGCAGTCGACCTCGGCGGCGCCGCGACGGCAGGTCTGGTCCGGCGCCACCGTGTCGATCCCATGCAGGCGCACCGGGTGGACGCCCATCCAGAAGCTGTCGCCGTCGACGATTTCAATTTCGTCGCGCGCGGCGCGGAAAACGATCGGCTCCGCCGCTGGAGCTGCCGTGACGGAGGCCGCGTCCTCCCCGGCGCTCTCCTGGGCCGCGGCGGGGGCGGCCGCGGTGAATCCCAGGAGAGCGAGGGCGGACGCGAACCGGACGAAACCGGCGGTGCGCGCCGGAAGCGGGCGGGTTTGGTGAGCGATGCGGGCATGCGAGCGGCGGGACATGACGAGACACCTTGGTGGCGAAACACAACCACAGGTATACATCACGGCGGCGACTCAATCAATACGTGTTGCTCTTTTTTTTGCCCGCGGCGCTGGAATGGCCGAACACAGCGGTCCGCCCCAACGCCGGAACGGTCGTGTTGAAGGACGCGACCGGACCGGCGTCGGCCGCCTCACTCGGGGTCGTGATCGCCCGCCGCCTGGTTTGTGACGACCATGATGTAGGCGTGCGGCGTGCCGCCGTTGAGCACCCACGGCATCGCCGGGTCCGAACCGTCGGCGCCGATGTCGGCGTTGGTCACGTAGGGGGCCATGATCATCACGTGCGGCGGATAGGAGATGATCTTTTCGCCGTTGAACACCTTGTTCTCGGTCGACAGCATGTAGGTCACGCCGCCGCGCCGCGGCGCCCGGTACGTGCCCGCAGCGTAGCCTTCGCCGACGACGCGTTCGACCTCGGCGCGGTCGGTTCCCGCCTCGATCAGGCGCGCGCGTTCCAGCGCCACCGGCAACAGCGTCGCGACGCCCTCCGGGTCGAAGCACTGCGGCTCCTGCGACCCCTGGTCGTGGCGGGTGACGAGGCAGGCGAATCCGTTGCTCCCCTCGCGCGCGACCTCGAAGCCGCCGCGGCGCAGCACATAGATGGTCGCGCTCTCGGCGACGTGCGGCGGACCGGCGCTTTCCGCCAGCGCGATTTCACGCTCCAGCGGCAGCAGATCGGGAAGCTCCTGGGCCGCCGCCGGAGCGGCGAGGAGGGCGGCGGACGACAGCGAAATCAAGATCAAGCGCATGGGACGGCTCCCGGATCGAGCCGCGTCGGACGTCGACGCGGCGGAGGTTTCGGAGGCCGAAGTTTACGTCGGTCGGCGGGTCAAGTCCCGCGCGCCGGTCGATGCGCGGCGGCGGTTCGCCGCACGGACGGTCACCGCTCGGCCGCCTCGGCTGACGGCGCGGGCGTCGCTGACCCTCGCCGAACACACGGACTATCCGAGGACCGGGACCGTCATGTTGAAGTACGCGACCGAGCGAGCGTATGCCGTCTCACTCGTGCGCGTGATCGCCCGCGGCGACGATTCCCGGCGTCCGCAGAACGGATCGCGGCGGTTCGGTTCCGACTCACCCGTCGCCGTCGAGCGTCTTGGCCCAAAACGTCGCCCACTCGTCAAGCAACACGTCGCGGTCGACGTCGTCGAGCGTCACGCCGCCTTGCACCTTTCCGAGGTAGAAGAGCCAGGCGCCGAAGATGTTCATCACCAGCGCCGCCAGACGCTGGCGGGCGAGGCCGCGGCCGCGCGGCTTGGCGGCGGCCCATTCCATCAGCGCGTGAAGCATCTGCGCGTTGACGTCGTTCTCCGCCTCCCGGCCGCCTTCGAGCAGCCGAATCTCCTCGATCAACCGCGCAAACGGCGCCTGGCGGGCGACGGCCTTCTCGTAATTCTGCGCGATCACCACGAGCTCCGCCCGGGTGTCGCCAAGCGACTTCAGGCCGTCGAAGTCGAAACCCTCCGGCGTTTCGGAAACCTGCGAGCGCATGATTTCGCCGAGCAACGCGCCCTTGCTTTCGTAGTGGCGGTAGAATGCGCCGGCGCGCGGCGCCAGGCCGGCCGCCTTTTCGATCGCGCCGATCGACGTCTTCGAAAACCCCTGCTCGAGAAAGAGAGTGAGCGCCGCCTGCTTGATTCGTTCCCGGGTCTTGACGGTCATTGTATAACGATGATATTGATAAACAATAACAATGTTATTGTCTCGTGATTCATCAGGGCGACGCAAGGGGTTGCGCGTTCAAGGGAACCGAAAAGATGCACCCGACGACTCTCGATCCAGGCGCCGGCCGGCCGGCGAAACCGTCCGTCGCCGTTCTCGACATCCTGATCGTCGTCGCCGTTTCGGCGGCGGCCTACGGAGCCGAAATGTTCGCCCGCTCGGCCGGCCTGATCCCTTTGGGAGAGGATTCCGAGGGCGTCGTCGGCGTGCTCGCCGGCGCGGCAGCGGCGCTGACGCTGGTGTTCGCACGCGGCGGCGGCTGGCGCGATCTCGGGTTCAAGCGGCCCCAGCGGTTGTGGACCGTGCCGCTGTGGGCGATCGGAATTTTCGCCGCCTACCTTCTGGTCAGCAACGCCGCGCCGATCTTGGTGTCGCAGTTCATGACCCTGCCGGAGCCGGATCTCTCGCGGCACGATTCGATCGCCGGAAATCTCGGCTTGGCGATCGCCATGGCGTTGATCCTGCCGTTCACCGCCTCGATCCCGGAGGAAATCATCTACCGCGGGTTCCTGATGGGCCGTTTGACCAAGATCTTCGGCGCCGGCGCCGTCGGCGCGATCGTCGTCGTCGTGGCGCAGTCGGCGCTCTTCGGATCGGTCCACGTCTTCGGATGGGGCGTCGGCGGCGCGATCGTCACGACGATGATGGGCGCCGTTTGGGGAACGGCCTACCTGCTGTGCGGCCGCAATCTCTGGATCACCATCGCGGCGCACTCTCTCGGTCACGTGCTGTTGGTGGCTCAGCTCTACGCAAGCCCGCCGGCGGCCTGACTCGAACCGACGGTGGCCTCGGCCCAGGCGAGCGCGGATTCGACGCAGTCGTCGCCCCAGAACGGCTCGCCGGCGGCGAAGCGCGCGCGGCGCGCCTCTACTGCAGCGAATCCTTCAGTTCGTGGTTGCGCGAAGCGTAGCGCTGGATCAGCGCCGGAAAGGCGGTGATCCCATAGACGAAATTGGCGTCAACCAGCGCGTCGGCGATGCGGCAGGTCCCGGTCTTGGCGTCGTTGACGCGGCAGTTGGGATCGTCGGCGGCGACGCCGAAGTGGCTCTGGACGGCGTCGAGCTCGGCGTCGGTGTCGAAGTGGTTGCGCGGCCGGTTGAAGGTCTCGGCGATGTGGACGAGGTGGCCGTGGGCGCGGCCGAGCGAGAACCAGGACTCGCCCTCGGGGTCCGCGTACGAGCCGCGCACCATGTCGAGCCCGCCGACGGTCCAGTCTTCGTAGGAATTGATTCCGTCCGCCGTATAGCCGAGCGACACCAGGTGGTCGTAGGCCTCCTCGATCGGCGTCGCCAGCGTCACGCCTTGGATCTCCATCGCGGCGATCAGGTTCGGGTCGCGCACGATCTCCTCGGCGGCGGCCGGCGCGAACGCCAGCGCGGCGGCGGCGGTCGCGGCGGCGAAAACGGAAAAGCGCAAACGCATCGGTCGTCTCCCCAAGTGGTCCCTCGGCGGCAAGGGAAGCGGGGGAATGGGGCGGAGGTTGGGCGGCGTCGGGGGGATCGGCGGCGGCGGAGTCCCGGGTTTGTCGCTACGCCGTTTCGACCCGCCACGGCGGAAACCGGCGGTTGTCGCCGGCGGCGTAGATCTTCAGCCGGTTGCCGGCGGGATCGCGCAGCACCGCCTCGCGCCACAGCCAGGGTTCGTCGGCCGGCCCGGCCTCGGGCGCGACGCCGTGCGCCTTCAGCCGCGCCAGCGCCGCGTCGACGTCGTCGACCTCGAAGTAGGCGAGCGGCCAGTCCGCGCCGCTCCAGCCGGGGACCAGCTGCAGCGACAGCGTCGCCGGCTCCCCGCCGTCGGCGTCCGGACACTCGAAGCGCACGTAGCGCGGCCCCGAGTCGACGATGCGGGTCAGGCCGAGGGCTTCGTAGAACGCTGCGGTTGCGTCGGCGGTCTCGGCGGAGACGGGGAGGGTGAGCTGGTTGAGGCGCATGGGGTTAGTTCGTCCGATCTTGGCGGCCGTGAAGGAACGCGACCACTTCGACGACATCCGCGACATTGTAGATCAACACGAACGGCGTACGCGGCACGGGAAACTCGCGCAAATCAGGTTCGATGCTGCGCCGGCCGATCGACGGAAAATCGCCGATGACGTCGAGGCAATGTTCGATCCTGGCGGCGACGGTCGCGGCGGCGCGCGGACTGTCTGAGGCGATGTGCAACAGAGCGGATTCGAGGTGTGCTTCGGCGCGCCGCGTCAGGCGCACTCTCATTTTTTGAAGCGCGCGAACAGTTCCGCGACGTCTTCGTCGGTCGCGAATTCGCCGCGGTCCGCTTCCGCGACCCCGGCGCGGATCTCCGCGAGCTGTTCCGGCGTCCACTCGATCGGCGGCCCGTCCTGCGCGAGCCAGGCTTCGAGCAAGGCGGCGGCGTGTTCCTGCCGGTCCGCAGGCAGGCGGCGGATGGCGTCGATCGCGGCGGCGAGGCGGTCGGTCATGCGGACGAGTATAGAAGCGGTGCGGCGGCGCGGGGAAGGAGAAGGTGTTCCTACGCGAGGATCGGCGCCGCACGTCAGCCGCGTTCCCCCACCCCCACATGCACATGATCGTCGTGGCGGGCGGCATGACAACCGGCGAAGCGGACTTTCGGGTGGCCGGCGACGTCGAGCCGGGCGGCGAGATGCGGGGCGAGGAAGACGCGGGTCACGGCGTCGTCGTCGACGAGGGCGGCGATCAGCGCCGTGGTGCGCGCTTCGTCGAGGCGCCAGCGGCGGTGCGCGGGCGGATCGCCGAAGTCGGCGGGGCGTTTTGCGCCCGTGCACGGGTCGGGCTCGGTCGCGCCGCGCGGCTCATAGGCGCCGTAGCCGAGCCATCGCGGCGGCCGCGCGCGCGGGGCGCCGTCGAGAGATTCGAAAAACAGCGCCAGGTCGATCTCGCCGCCGGACCCGTGGGTGCGGTGCGGCCACAGACGCCCGCCGCCGCGCGTTCCGGCGTCGAGGAAGGTGACGCGCACGCCGGGGTGCGTTTCCGCGACCCGGGCGGCGGCGCGCTCGACCGCCGCGCGCGCCTCCGGCCGCGCATAGTTGCGCCCGAGCGCGCACGTCAGCGCCGTCGCGGGGCGAAGGTGCGCGGCGCCGAAGCAGGGCAGGCGGGTCTTGCCGGCAGGCGGCGGGGCGAAGGAGGAGGCGGCGAGGGCGGCGGCGGCGAGAGGTATGTGGAGGGAGCGGCATTGGCGAGATTGCGCCGAACACTGGAACGGCGCCGGTTGCGTAAAACTCGTCGCAGAATGTGGGCAGAATATTTTTAGAATTTTCTTGACGCAGCTTCTCCGATCGGCGACGTTCGCCGCATCCGGAGGTTGGATATGACGATTCGGCGCGGAATTTTGAGCGAAGCGCGTGAGCAGCTCGAGCCCATTCTGTGGCATGTGGTCGAGGAATTGAATGAAACGCTGAAAGTTTTGAGCAAGGTCCCGAACTTCGATCCGATGTCCGACGGCGCCGTCGGCTCGGTCGTCCATGCGTCGCTTCAGACGGCTTGCGAAACCGTCGGCATCGAGGATGCGGACATCCGAGTGGAGCGCCATGAAAACGGCCCGGCTTATAAGCTCGTCGGGAAAGTTCGCATTTTCGGGAAAGCGCGTGACTTCAGCCTTGAGCTTCATATAGCTGGGCCGCGGGGGGGGACGTGGAAGGGCGGGCATCAATTCGCCCCGGACGATCCGGAGATGGACCCTCTCTTTGAGGAAGCGGAGATTCCTGAAACGCTCTTGTTTTTCATGGCTTACGTGTTGTCGCCCGCTCGCACGAAGATCGAGCGGATCTTTCTCGTATTCGCCGACAATTGCGGGAAAGAACGTATCGAGCTGCGACAAATTGAATCGGTCGCTTCGAAACCGCCAGACGTCGGCGACGAAGCGCCCCATGTTGGAGCGCCGATTGGCTTGAAATTGAAATCTAAACGCAGGGACGCGGGCGATGCCAAACGTCAGGATAAGCGGGGGGATGCTGCTCCTGGCGCGTAAGCGCCGGAAAATCACGCAAACAGCCCTCAGTGAACGAACTGGCGTGCCGCAAACGCTGATTTCGAGACTCGAGAATTCGATTCTTTCAGAGATCGATGACGATCAACTCGCGCGCGTTGCGCACGAATTGAAATTTCCAATTAGCTTTTTTGAGAGCAACTCGGAAAACGTCAATAAAAAGCCGATTAGCTTACACTCGGCGGCGTTTCGGAAATCCGCTTCGTCTTCTCAGAAGAAAATCGATTTCTCGATTGCGCTAGCAAATCATTACGTATTTCAAATTCGAAAACTGTTGGATGTTGTAGACCTCGAGCCTCAGTTTTCGCTACCTGCGTTCGAAATCGTTGACCATACGAGCGGCATGCTGGCTGAAAATGCCCGAGCAGTCGCGAGTCCTGAAGAGGCAGCGCAAAGGCTCCGCGAAATTCTTCAGGTCGGTCCAGGGCCGATAGAAAATCTCACATCATTAGTCGAGGCATGCGGGATAGTCGTTGTTCACGCAGATTTTGAGGATGTCGACGTAGACGGCATTACAATTCGTCCGACTGATTTGAGACCGATCATATTCATAAATCGAAATCGTCCGGCCTGCCGACAGCGATTTAGTTTAGCGCACGAGATTGGGCATGCGGTTCTCCACCCGTTTAAGACCGACGAAATGGAGCTCGAGGCCAACAGGTTTGCTGCGGAATTTCTCATGCCAAGAGCGGACATTTTGCCTGACTTCCGCCAGGGATTGTCCATCCCGCGGCTAGGAAAATTGAAACTCAAGTGGCGAGCTTCAATGTCGTCGATACTCTATAGATCAAAAGAAATTCGAGCATTTCGTGATGACGAAATTCGAAGCCTGTGGATACAGCTTAGTTCCGCCGGCTATCGTACAAGAGAACCTGAAGAATTCGATATTTCGCGCGAGCGACCAAGGATTCTACGAAATCTGATTGAACTTCATCTCGATGAATTGGAATATAAAGTCGAAGATCTTGCTCGATTAACAGACACATTTGCCGCTGAATTTGAGGAAATGATGGAGTTAGCGCCGGAGCCGATAATAAAAGGCAAGAAAGT
>JAJFFL010000251.1 GCA_021776705.1 Alphaproteobacteria bacterium | reverse complement strand
TCCTCGGCGATGGCGCGTAGGACGTCGAGGGCGCTCACGACGGGCCACCAGCGCGGTTGGTCATCGTGCCGTAGGCGAGGAGCATCATCATCAGCGCGACGGTTCGCGCGTTAAGGCCCGCGGATGATGATTTTCTCGCGCCGAGGACAAACCACAGACCAACAGCAACCACAGAAGTACGGGTCGGGTCGGGTCGGGTCGGGGTAAGGCGAACGATTTCCGAAGTTCGCGCGAACCAAGGCCATTGTGTTCGGGTGAACGTCTCGCGAACTGGCGTTGCGTCAGTTGGCATCTTGGTCGCCCTTTCGGCGGGCTCTGACCTTCTCCATCCGCTGTCTCGCGGCTTCGCGGTCGGCCATGACCTGCACTCTTGTCGGTTGGTAGTGGGGCCAGTCGTGGAATTCCCACCCGTCGTCCTTGGCCTCCCAGAGGCCAGCCACGACCAACGCTTCGGCGTCGCGCGGGCGTGCTCCGAGGCGCGGAAGTACGGTCCGTGGAACGAACCCATCAGTGAGGTGCTGCGCCGCCCAGCAGCCGGCGAGCAGCCACAGACCGACCGCGGAGTGGCCGAGTTCGGTGACTTTGGGGTGGCTGTAGAACGAGTCGTCGACCCGGAACCAGGGCATTGGTGGTCAGTCCTCGGGGTTGTAGTTCGTGTGGCGCTGCGCGGCGGTGCGCGGCGGTGCGCCAGCGGTTGGGAAGCGGGACCGGCCGCAGCGATTCGGCCAGCAGCGAGCGGACGCGCTCGTCGAGTTCGTCGCCGCTCATCCCGGCGCCGTGCGCCTTCTGACGACGGGCTCGACGGAGCGGCCGGGGAGGTCGGCGAGGACCTGGTGGAAGTCGTCGGTGAGGTCGGCGACGACGCGCTGGGTCGCTTCGGCGACGAGGTAGACGCGGCCGACGCGGGGGTCGCGGACGAGGCGGTACTGGGCCTGCATCAGGTGGTCGCCGGCTCGAGCTCGGGCTCGGGGTCGGTGGTGTCCTCGAGGCGCTGCTGCGCCTCGGCGAGCTGCTCGGCCTCCTCGGCTTCGACGGCGGCGGCGGCCTGGATGAGCTCGGCCTCGGCGATGGTCTTGTTCTCGAGCACGAGCTGCTCGTCGAGGACCTTGCGGGTGACCTCGGCGAGCTTCTTGACCTCGCGACGCATGGACGCGAAGTCGCCGTCGGTCTTGCGCCCGACGCGGATCAGCGCGGTCAGGAGCGCTTCGAGCGCGCCGCGGCACCGGACGGCCTCGGAGGCGTCGAGGCCGGCGTCGAGGTTGTCGAGGACCTGCTGGTCGAACTCGAATCCGCCGGACAGTTCGTCGAAGGTGCCTCTGGACGTGCGCTGCTGGTGTAGGGCTCGGAGCGCGCTGCGCAGGATGTGCTCCTGCTCGGTGTTGAGGGCGACCTCGCAGTGGCTGAGGGACATCTTGATCCGGTCGGGCTTGTTCAGGTCCTCGCGCGGCTCGGTGCGTTCGGATTCGATGAACTCTCCGACGAGGAGGATCGGCCGGCCCTTGTTCTGCCAGAGGCGGGCGCCCTGCAGGTCGAGGGTTTCGGAGTTCTGGCCGGTGGTGCGGCCGTCGAGCTGGACGTTGATGCGGGTCACGTTGTGGGTTCCTGTCTGCTTGGGAGGGGTGGGTTGTTCGGGCGTGTCCAGGGGCAGTCGCGGCAGCGCCAGAGGCCGTCGGCGTAGTGCGCGCCGTGGCGGCCTTGGCGGCAGGCGGCGGGGATGGGGCGTAGGGCGGTCATGACGCGACGTCCGCGGCGAGGGCGTTGACGGTGGCGCTGGACATGCCGAGCGCGGCGGCGATCTGGGTGCGGTTGTGTCCGGCCTCGAGGAGGTCGCGGACGGCGGCGCGTTGCTGGGCGCGGGTGAGGCGGACGGTGCGATCGCCTTCGGCGCGGCGGCGTTGGGCGACTGCGTCGACGACGTCGGCGTCGCTGCCGAGGTCGGGGGCGGCGTTGGGGTCGTCGATGGTGTCGTCGTCCCAGGCGAGGGGGCCGACCCAGCCGCGGCGGCGGGCGCAGGCTTTGGCCTTGGAGATGCCGCCGCGGACGTACCCGTTGGCGCCGTGGGCGGGGTCGGCCTTCCACAGCTGGTCGTAGAGGTCGCGGACCGTTCGGGCGGTGCGGGCGTTGACGGCGCCGTGGGCGTGGATGAGGTGGCCGAAGTTCGCGGGGCTGATGCCGACCAGTTCGGCGAGGCGGGTCTGGGTCCAGCCCTGCGCGACGAGGGCCTGTAGGCGGCGGCGGGTGCCGGTGGCGTCGACTCGGGCGCCGTCGGCGACGTCGACCGCGATGGCGAGGATCCGCTGCTCGGTGTACTGGCGGATTCGCCTGCTGGGTCGGCGTTCGCTGGCGCCGTACATGAGCTTGGACAGGCCGCCGGTGGAGACGCCGGCCTTGTCGGCGATGCGTTTCCAGCCCATGCCGGCGGCCATGAGCGCGCGGACGTGTTCGCGGGCGGGTTCGGCGTCGACGTAGGGGTTCCACTGCCCGTAGGCCTTGTATCGGGCGCGGGCGGCTTCCTGTTCGCGGTTGGCTTCGGTGCAGGGCTGGCAGCGGCACCGGTCCATGACGTAGCAGACGCGGGTGCCGTGCTGGTGCTGGGCGTAGGGGTGGTGGCAGGGCTTCGGGGTGCGGTCGATTCGGGCGAGCTTGGCGGCGTGCGCCGCGGCCTTCGCGGCGCGGGTCAGATGACGCTGGCAGGAGTGCACTCGGTAGGAACGGGCCGCGTGGCCGGGTGTGCTGGGCAGGGATTTCCAGCCGCAGGTGTCGCATGCGACGACATGGCGGGCGCTCACGCGGCCATCACCGCCGGCCATGCCACCTTGCCGAGCGCGAGGCGCTGCTGCGCGGGAAGCTCGACTATCGGGTGGCCGAGGTGGTCGGCGCCCATGGCGGCGAGGACCAGGGCGTCGGCGACGTCGTTGCCGGTGACGTCCCAGTCGGCGAATCGGCGCACGACGGCGGCGAGGACCTCGTCCTTGCCGGCGTTGCCCCGGCCGGTGGCGTAGCGGCAGCGCAGCGCCGGCGGCACCTCCGCGATAGGGATCTGACGGCGCATCGCGGAGTCGACGACGAGCCACCAGAGGCCGGATCGGTCGTGGGTGCCGCGTTGGCGGCCGACGCCGAGCGACGGGGCCTCGAGCACGATTAGGTCGGTGCAGTCGGGGATCGCGGCGTGGACGTCGCGGGCCAGTTTGTTCAGGCGGATCCATCGGGCGCGGAGGTCGGCGTTGGCGCCGCCTGCGGTGCGGATCCGGTCGAGGTGCCCGTCGGTGCGGGCGATGCCGGTCGAGGTGAGCGACAGGTCGACACCGACTACGAGCATGTTCCCGCCGGGCGTCACGCGTCGCCGTCCAGGGCGGCGCGGATCTTGTACAGGCCTTGGCTGCGGTCGACCTGACCCAGCGCCGCCTCGATCCGGTCGGCGGCGAGGGCTGGCGGGCAGGGCCAGATCCGTCCGCACTCGCAGTAGCGGGCCTGATTCGGGAGCCATTCTTCTTCGCGGTGCTCGGCGCGGATAGCCGCTACCAACTCGGCGGCCGTCACGCGTCGCCGTCCAGCGGCGGGTCTTCGACGATCTCCGCGTCCACGGGCTCCTCCACCGCGGCGGAGCGCCGGGTCGCGGCGAGCGCCTCGAGGGCGTCGATGACCTGTGAGGCCTCGAACTTCGTCAGCTCGCTGCTGGTGGCGATCTCACGGCCGAGGACGTCGTGCGCGTAGGCCAGGCGCTCGTCGCGGTCGCGGATCTCGCACTCGCCGAAGACGGCGTGGAGCTTCTTCATCTGCGCGTCGGTGATCGGGTCCGGAGCGTCCTCGTCGACGACCTCGCCGTCGAGCGGGGGTTCGTCGACCGGCGCCGCCGGGGGCTTCGCGCGCCGGGCCGTGGCGCGCTGAACGGTCCGCGTGGCGGCCGTGGCGGTGTTGTCGTCGTCGAGTTCCTCGACGCTGTACCCGATGCCGAGGATCGCGTCGGCGGCGACACGGCGCGCGAGGTCGGCGGTCGCGCGCGCGACGAGCATCGCCATCGGCTGCTTGCGCCAGTTGTCCTTGTTGGACAGCCCGAGTCGCTGCGCGCGCTCGATGGTCCAAACGACCTCCTCCCAGTCGGTCTGGCCGCGGCGCCGGGCACGCATGACGACCTTCGTCTCGGACTCGGACACGGTCAGGAACTGGCAGCCGTGCCGCTGCGCGACCGCGCGCAGGGTGA
>JAJFFL010000026.1 GCA_021776705.1 Alphaproteobacteria bacterium | reverse complement strand
GGCGGCGGCCGTCGGCGCGGCGCTGCTCGCGGTGACCGTGCTGCTCGGCTACGAGGCCGGCGTCGCCAAGACCGACGCGGTGCTGCTGGGGTTGACGACGCTGGCGATGGCGGCTTTGGCGGCGATGTACGAAGGACGGCGGCGCTGGGTCGGCCTGGTGTTCTGGATCGCGGTCGCCGGCGGGGTGATGATCAAGGGCCCGATCACGCCGCTGGTCGTCGTTCTGACGTTGATTTCGCTGTTCCTCATCGACCGCCGGGCGCGCTGGATGCGCCCGATCCTGTGGTGGCCGGGGCCGCTCGCGGCGGCGCTGATGATCGGGCCGTGGCTCTACCTCGTGCAGCAGGCAACCGACGGCGCGTTTCTGGCCGAGGCCTTGGGCAAGGATCTGGGGCCGAAACTGGTGTCGGGTCAGGAGTCGCACGGCGCGCCGCCGGGCGCCCACTTGTTGATGCTGCCGATCACCTTCTGGCCCGCGACCCTGTTCTTAATCCCCGGCCTGGTGATGGCGATCAAGGCGCTGTGGCGTCCGTTCGACGACTCCGAAGCCGGCGGTCTGCGATTCCTGCTCGCGTGGGCGATTCCGGCGTGGCTGGTGTTTGAAATCGTCCCGACCAAGCTGCCGAACTACACGTTGCCGCTGTTTCCGGCGCTGGCGTTGATGGCCGCGGCGGCCGTCGTCGCCATCGCCGACAAACGCGGGCCGGTGCTGTCGTCGTTGCTGTCGTTCGTGTTGTTCGGCGTCGTGACCACGGCGCTGGTCTGCGTCGGCTACGTCGCCTTCACCAATCTCGGCCCGGCCGGCGACCTGCTGCGCGCCGGCGTCGTGGTCGAAAATCTCGCCGCCGGAGTCGTCGATTGGATCGCCCTGGCGCCGTTTCTGGCGGTGTTCGGGATTTGCTTTCTGACCCCCTTGATCTTGTGGCGCGCGCCGCGCGCCGTCGCCTTCACGGCGGTCGCGCTCGGTCTGGTCTGGCAGTACGCCGCGCTTGAAGCGCTCGCGCCGCGCCTCGACCAGCTTTGGGTCAGCCAGCGCCTGTCCGACGAACTTGAGGCCCTGACGCTGCACCCCCGCAGCTCGCCGCTGGCCAAGCCGCCGCTGTCGTCGGTGGGCTACTCCGAACCCAGCCTGGTGTTCCTCACCCGCACCGACACGGTGTTCGCGGAGCCGGAGACGGTCGCCGCGGTCGCCGCGGCGGAAGCCGGCCGCGCGGCGTTGGTTGAAGCCAAGCAGCGCGAAGCGTTCGAATCCGCCCTTGAGGCCCTCGGGGCCCGCGCCGTGCTGGTGGGCGAAGTCTCCGGCCTGAACTATTCAAAGGGCGATCCGGTGACCATATTGGTGTTTCGGATCACCCAGCCGACCGAGCCGCGCGCCGCGCGCGGACCCGCGGCCGGCCGCGCGCGAGGCGCGCGCTGAGGAGCGTCATGACCGGCCGCCGCGTTGAAATCGTCGAAGTCGGACCGCGCGACGGGCTGCAGAACGACCCGACTCTGATGCCGACCGACGTCAAGCTCGAATTCGTCGACCGCCTGATCGCCGCCGGCGTGAGGCGCATGGAGGCGGCCTCCTTCGTCAACCCGAAGCTGGTGCCGGCGATGGCCGACTCGGCCGACGTCATGGCGAAGGTTCCGCGCGACAAGGGCTTGACCTACATCGGACTGGCGCTCAACGACAAAGGCGCGCGCCGGGCCATCGAGGCCGGCTGCGACGAGGTCAACTTCGTCATGGTCGCGAGCGCCGGCTTCGGCCTCGCCAACCAGAAGGCGACGCCCGACGACACCGCCGATCAGCTCGACCGCATCGCGCCGATCGTCCACGACGCCGGCAAGCCTTTGTCGGCGACCATCTCGGTCGCCTTCGGAGATCCGTTCGACGGCGAAGTCCCGGTCGAAACCGTCGCCGAGCTGGCGCGCCGCGCCGCCGCCGCGGGGGCGGTCGAGATCGCGCTCGGCGACACCATCGGCGTCGCCGACCCGTGGGACGTGCGCCGCCGCGCCGACGCCGTGCGCGCCGCCGCGCCGGGCGCGCGTCTGCGGCTGCACTTTCACAACACCCGCAACACCGCCCTCGCCAACGTCCACGCCGCGGTGGAAGCCGGGGTCGACGTCATCGACGCCAGTTGCGGCGGCATCGGCGGCTGCCCGTTCGCGCCCAAGGCGACCGGCAACGTCGCCACCGAAGACGTCGTCTATATGCTCGAGCGCGCCGGCATCGACACCGGCCTCGACCTCGGCGAGCTGATCGCGACCGCGAAGTGGCTGGAGAAGGTCCTCGGCCACGAGGTGGCGTCGATGCTGTCGAAAGCCGGCGGCTTTCCGGGCAAAGCGGCGTAAGCCGACCGCCGACGGAGTGCCGCTCCCTACTCCTCGAACGACTCGTACGGCGTCGGGGCGCGCTGTTTGCGCGGCGCCGTGACGCTGCGGGCGAGGCCCTGAAGCACCGCCGCGCCGACGATGAACGGCGCCGACAGATTGGCCGTGCGCCGCGCGGCGTCGGTGGTGGCGAACTTGCGGAAGTAGTTGGCGAAGCCCTTGCCCTTGTACCAGGCGACGCGCACGGCGCTGGCCGGGCTCGTCGCGCCCTCGTGGCGCACCCAGGCTTGCGGGGCGAACACCACGGCCCCGCCCTGATCCCAGGCGCGGCGGCAAATGTCGAGATCTTCGACGTGGACGAAGTAGTCGCCGTCGAAACCGCCGAGATCGCGGAAATCGTCGGCGCGGATCATCATGAAGGCGCCGGACACCGCGCCGACGGCGATCGGCTCGTCGGGCAGGTCCTCGTGTTCGTGGTGCATGGAGCCAAGCGATTTCGACCAGCGGCCGAGGCGCGTCAGGCCGCTGAACTCGCGAAACGCCGACCACGGCGTCAGCGTGTCGCGCCGGCCGCCGCGCTGTTCGCGCCCGTCGAGACCGACGACCCGGCCGCCGACGATCAGCGGCCGCCGCCGGCCGCGCTCGGCCGCGATCATCGCCGCGATCGACTCCGGCTGCAGCACCGCGTCCGGATTGATGAACAGCAGCCTTTGTCCCGCCGCCCGCGTCGCCCCGAGGTTGCAGCCGCGCGCGAAGCCGACGTTGCCCTGTCCGCGGTGGACGCTGAGCCGCGCGTCCTCCTGCGCCAGCGCGTCAAGACGCGCGCGTTCGCCTTTCGGGTTGCCGTTGTCCACGACGATGATTTCGTCGATGTCTTCCGACATCGCGAGCGCGTTGAGGCACTCATAGAGGCGCGGCCCCGTGTGCCACGACACCACGATGGCGGAAACGCCGAGCGGCAGATCGGTCATGTCGCCGATTTCTTCTTCTTTGTCCGCGTTGGGTCGTCGGTCTGAGATTTCGACAGCGTCATGCAGCCGGCCGCCGCGAGGAACGCCGCCGCGACCCACCATTCCTGCCACGCTCCATAGCTCACCAGACCCATGGCCGCATAGGCCCCGGCCGACGCGGCCGCGGCGGCGGCTTGCGGCGTCGACAGGCCGGGCGCGCGCGCCACGGCGCGGGCCGCGAGCACGACGGCGGCGCTGAGCAACGCGGCCCCGACGAGCCCGGTCTCGACCCAGACCTGCAGGCCGATGTTGTGCGGGTGCAAGGGCATGGCGTCGAACGCGCGGCCGCGCAGCTCGACCATCGGGTGCATGGTGCGCGAGGCGTCGAAGCCGCCGCCGAACAGCGGCGCGTCGGCGATCCGGCCGGCGGCGAAGGTCCAGGCCTCGAGCCGCAGCTCCCAGGACAGCGGCATCGACGCGCGCGCCGCCGCCGGCACGGAGGCGGCGAACACGCCGATCAGCGGCGCCAGGGCGATCGTCGCGGCGGCGGCGTAGCCGGTCCAGCGCACCGCCAGCCGCGGCGCCCGCACGGCGACCAACCCGGCGGCCGCGGCGGCGGCGGCGGCGAACGCGTTCGCCGACATTCCAAACGCGACGCCGCTGACCAGCACCGAGACCGCGACGAACACCGCGGCGGCGCGCGCCGCGCCGCCCACGGTCCAGGCGACGGCGATGGCGGCGGGCGCGAGCATCAGCATCGCCGAGGCGCCGTGACCGAGGTTGCGCCACAGATTGCGCAGCCCGGCGGTGTCGTGCCGACCCGCCGACGTCAGGGCGCCGCCGGAGGCGTATTCCGCCAGCAAAACGAACCCCGCGGCGACGACCGCGAACACCAGCGCCGCGGCGGCGAGACGGCGGCCGCGCGGGCTGACGTGCGCGCAGCCGAGTGTGAAGGCCGCGTAGACCGCGACGCCGGCGACGAACTTGGCGACGTAGTCGAGATTGTCGTAGGGCGACCAGGTCCAGGTGATCGCGGACCAGCCCACGAACGCGGCGGCGCACCAAAACGCCGGCGCGGCGGCGACCGGCGCGAAAAATCCGGGCCGGCCGAACAAACAGACCAGCGCGACGAGACCGCCGACGAGCGCCAACGGCGCATAGCCGAGCCCGCCCGCCGGCGCCGCCAGGCCGGCGAAGGCGAAAACGAACGCCGCCGTCCATCCCATGACGCCGGCTGACCGGTCGGCCGTCCGCACCCCGAGCGCTCCCATGTCCCCGATCCCCGGCCGCCTATTCGGCCGCCGCCGCCGTCGCGTCGCCGTGTTTGGCGCGCCGCACGTCGGGCGGCAAGGCTTCCTCCGCCAACTCCGTGACGACATCGTTCAACGGCTTGATCTCCTGATTCCGTCCCTCGATCCCGAACCGGCGCATCGCCAGGGCGCCGTTTTCCGCCTCCTGGCGTCCGACGACCGCGATCCACGGGACCTTGCGCTCCGAGTGCTCCCGGATCTTGTAGTTGATCTTCTCGTTGCGGAGATCGACGGCCACCCGCAGCCCGGCGTCGCGCAAGCGAGCGGCCGCGGTCTCCGCGTAGTCGTCGGCGTCCGACGTGATCGTCGCGACGACGACTTGCGTCGGCGCCAGCCACGTCGGAAACGCGCCGGCGTGGTGTTCGATCAGCAGGCCGATGAACCGTTCGAAGGTGCCGAACACCGCACGGTGAAGCATGACCGGCCGGTGCTTTTCGCCGTCGGCGCCGACGTAGGAGGCGTCGAGCCGCTCCGGCAAGACGTAGTCGAGCTGGAACGTGCCCGCCTGCCACGTGCGGCCGATGGCGTCGGTGAGATGAAACTCGAGCTTGGGTCCGTAGAAGGCGCCCTCGCCGGCGGCGAGATCGTATTTCAGCCCCGCCGCGTCGAGCGCCGCCGCCAGGTTTTTCTCCGCCCGGTCCCACGTCGCGTCGTCGCCGGCGCGGGTCTCCGGACGGGTGGCGAGCTTGTAGTCGATGTCGGTCATGTTGAAGTCGTCATAGACCGACGCGAACAGGTCCAAGAACTTCTTGGTTTCGGCGACCACCTGATCTTCGCGGCAGAAGATGTGGGCGTCGTCTTGCGTCATTTGCCGGACGCGCAACAGGCCGTGCAGCGCGCCGTGGCTTTCGTTTCGATGGCAGCAGCCGAACTCGGCCATGCGCCACGGCAGGTCGCGGTAGGAGCGCTGGCCGTTGTTGAAAATTTGAATGTGCGCCGGACAATTCATCGGCTTGAGCGCCAAGAGATCGGCGTCGGCGCGCACGATCGGTCCGTCGTCGTCGAGGCTCGGAATATCGTCGGGCACGACGAACATGCCGTCGCGAAACTTCGACCAGTGGCCGGAGCGCTCCCACATGCCCGAGTCCATAAGCTGCGGCGTCTTGACCTCGTCGTAGCCGTCCTCGTCGAGGCGGCGGCGAATGTAGGCTTCAAGCTGACGCCACACGGTAAAGCCGGCGGGATGCCAGAACACCGATCCCTGCGCTTCCGGCTGCAGATGGAACAGGTCCATTTGCCGGCCGATCTTGCGGTGATCGCGCTTTTCGGCTTCCTCGATCTGAACCAGATGCTTTTCGAGGTCCGCTTTGGTCGCCCACGCGGTGCCGTACATGCGTTGCAGCATCGCGTTGCGATGGTCGCCGCGCCAATAGGCGCCGGCGAGCTTCATCAGCTTGAAGGCTTTCGGAATCTTGCCGGTCGACGGCATGTGCGGGCCGCGGCAAAGATCGATCCAGGGGCCCTGGCGGTAGACCGAGACGACCTCGTCGACTGGCAGATCCTCGATGATCTGCGCCTTGTACTCCTCGCCCATGTCGCGGAAGAACATGATCGCCTTTTCGCGTTCCCACTCTTCGCGTTCGAATGGATGGTCGGCGTCGATGATCGCCGCCATCTTGGCTTCGATCTTCGCGAAATCGTCGGTCGAGAACGGTTCGTCGCGGGCGAAGTCGTAATAGAAGCCGTTTTCGATCACCGGCCCGATCGTCACCTGGGTTCCCGGAAACAGATCCTGGACGGCCTGGGCGAGAATGTGCGCGACGTCGTGGCGGATGATCTCCAGGCCCGCGGGATCGGCGGCGGTGATGATCCGAATCGCGGCGTCGCCCGGAATCTCGCGCTTCAAGTCCCACAACGCCCCGTCGAGTTCGATCACCAGCGCCTTTTTGGCCAGCGACTTGGAGATCGACTCGGCGACTTCGAGTCCGGTCACGCCGGCGGGGTAGTCGCGGGAGGCGCCGTCGGGGAAGGTCAGCTTGGGCATCGTGGTCTCTCAGTCTTGACGTTCAGTCGCTGTTCGGGCCGCGGCCGTGGCGGCGCAGGATGTCTTTCAAAGGCTCGACGGGCAGCGCCTCGATCCGCCGAATCGCGCCGTCGCGAACGACCTCCACATCGCGCGCCTTGAGCAGCGAATTCAAGATCGCCTCCTCCGTGGCCTCGATCGCGGCCTGAAACAAGGGCGACAGGCGGTCGTTGGCGAGGTCGTCCACCGTCGCGACGCCGGCGCGCCGCTGCGGCGTCCGGCGCACGCCCTCGGCGGTGGAGAACGCCAGCACATAGTCGCCCGACCCGTTGCTGATCGAGGCGCCGGTGCGCGCCAGTCCGGCGAGCGACCGGCGGCCCAGCCGCTCGAGGTTGCGGTCGGACAGCGGCGCGTCGGTGGCGACCACGATCATGATCGAGCCGTCGGCGTCGCCTTCGTCGGCGTAGCGCGAGAGATAGTATTGGCCGAGCTCCTTGCCCGCCGGCACGCCGTCGACGGCGAGCACGCCGCCGTAGTTCGACTGCACGAGCACGCCGACCGTCCAGCCGCCGAGGTCGCCCGGCAGAACCCGCGAACTGGTGCCGATGCCGCCCTTCCAGCCGAAAGCGACCGTGCCGGTCCCGGCTCCGACGGCGCCCTCCTCGACCGGACCGCCGGCGGCGCTTTCGATCGCCTTGATCGCGTCGGCGGGGGTGACGACGCGGGCGCGGATGTCGTTCAGGCGGCCGTCGTTGGTTTCGCCGACGACCGCGTTGACCGAAACCACGCCCTCATGGCCGGGCTGCTTCAACGTCCATTCGATCACGCCGCGCGCGGCGTCGGGGACGCTCAAGGTGTTGGTCAGCACGATCGGCGTCTCGATCTCGCCGAGTTCGCGGATCTGGGTGACGCCCATGAGCTTGCCGAAGCCGTTGCCGACCACCACCGCGGCCGGAACCTTGTCGCGATAAAGATCGCCGCCGTGCGGAACGATCGCCGTCACCCCGGTGCGCACGGCGTCGCCCTCGACCCGCGTGACGTGCCCGACGCGCACGCCGTCGACGTCGGTGATCGCGTTCAGCGGTCCGGCGGCCAACACCCCGGGCGCGATTCCGAGGTCGCGGGCGCGCGGCCGCGGCGGCTCCTGCGCCATGACGGAAACTCCCAACAGCGTTGCGGCGAAGGCGACAGCCGCCGCCGTCACGCCTCCGCCTCCTCGCCCCGGCGCTCGCGCCACGCCCAGTCGCCGAGCCGCCAGGGGGCCCACCACGGGGCGGCGCGGGGCGCCTTCGGGGCCGGGTCGAACCCGCGCGACCCCAGCGGATGGCAGCGGCACAGGCGCGACAGCGTCAGCCAGCCGCCGGCCCAGGCGCCGTGGCGGTCGACGCAGTCGATGGCGTAGGTCGAGCAGGTCGGCTCATGACGGCAGCGCACGCCGACGGCCGCGAACGCCGGCGACAGCGTCAGCTTGTAGGCGCGGATCAGCGCTTTCATCGCGGCGGCGGCGGGCCGGGCCATGGATTCAATTCCTAGGCGGTGGTTCTCGTGCGGGGGTTGTACCCTGATGTTGCGGCGCGGCAAAGGCGGGCGGAGTCCCGGCGCGGCGCTGAACTCACGGTTTGCCCGCCGCCGTATCCGGGGCCCGCCGGCTCGGCTACGCTGCCCGGCGGGATCGGGGAAACGCCATGACGACAAACCAACGGACGCCGCGCGCGGGCGCACATCTGAGGCGCCGGCTGGCGCTGATCGCGTTGGCGTGCGGCCTGACCGGCGGCTGCGTCGCCTTCACGCCGGACAAGATCCACTACGTCTGGGACGCCGACGATCAGGCCACGTGCGAGGCGTGTGGAAACGATCCGGCGCCGGAGGAATTCGTCGGCCTGGCGTTTTCCGGCGGCGGCAGCCGAGCGGCCGTGTTCGCGGCGGCCGGCGTCCAGGCGCTACACGACCGCGGACTCATGAACGGCGTCACCCACATCTCCAGCGTCTCCGGCGGCTCCTTCGCCGCCTCCTACCTCGCCGTCCGCCCCCTCGACGCCTGCGCCGCCGCCGCCGACGCGGCCGCGTGCGAAGCGGACTACTTCAACACCTTCAACGCCGCCATGCGCACCAACGTCTTCCGCCCGATGGAAGCGCGCCAGGTCACCAACCTGAACCGCTTCCTGAGCCCGACCCGGCGCATCTCGTCCTTGCAGGAGGTCTTGAACAAATCCTTCCTTGACGACGCGACATTCGGCGATCTGCGCGACTCGCCGGCGCTGTTCATCAACGCCGCGAGCTTCGACACCGGACGCCGCTTCGTCTTCTCCAACCACGTGATCCCGGAGACGCCGGACATCGACGACCCCTTGAGCCGCGAGGAGCTGCGCGCGGCGAGCTTTTCGCGCCCCGGCTGCCCGCACGCGACGCCGGACGACGTCCCCGTGTCGCTCGCTGTCGCCACCTCCGCCGGGTTTCCCCCCGCGCTCGGCCCCGTCGCGATCAAGGTCGAGCCGGCCTGCGGCGTCGGGACGTCGCAATACTGGCACCTCGGCGACGGCGGCATCCTGGAGAACACCGGCGTCGAGAGCCTCACCGACGCCGTCTTGCGGCTCGCGCGCGCCGGAACGCCGCCGCGCCGCGCGGTGATCTATTCCTTCGACGCCGGCATGAAGACCGTCCCCGAGGAATCCCTGCAAATCTCGGACTTGCGCCTGTGGACCTCGAACCCGGCCCGCGTCGTCGACATCGTCTACGAGCGCGGACAGGCCTACCGCGACGTGATCTGGAAGCTGCAAAGCGCCGAGCTCGGCTTCGACGCCGAAATCCTGACCTTCCGCTACACCGACGCCGTCCTGGCCGAGTGGCCCGCCTCCTGCGGCGCCGGGGTGCGCAAGGACAATTCACCAATGCAGCAGCTGCGCACGATCAAAACGGCCTTGAGCATCACGCCGTGCAACGCGGACCTGATGCAGGCCGCGGCGGAGGCCGTGGTCGAGGCGGTGTTGGCGGAACGGGCGGCGGGCGCCGGCGGCTGACCGCTGTTGGTCACGTCGACGCGGTCAGGCCGCGCCTTTCGCGCCGACCCGCTGCAGCACGTCGGCGGCGAACTCCGACAGCGAGTCGTCGCGCGCGCCCATGATCACGATGCGGTCGCCGGGCTTGGCTGCGGCGACCAGACGGTGGCCGCAGGCCGACCGGTCGGCGAGCGCGTCGGCGTCGCCGCCGCGCGCGCGGACGCCGGCGGCGATGTCTTCGCTGGTCACCGCGCGCTCGACCGTGCCGCCGAAATACACCGGCTCCGGCATCACCAAGACGTCGCCGTCCCGCAGCAATCGCGCGAACACGTCGATGAAGCCGTCCTTCATCAGTTTCAACGGCCCGAAGCCGTGCGGCTGAAACATCACCAGCAGGCGGCCCGGGAACTCGTGCAGGGTGCGCAAAGTGGCGGCGATCTTGTCCGGGTTGTGCCCGAAGTCGTCGATCACGGTGACGCCGCCTTGCGTGCCGACGACCTCCAGCCGGCGTTTGACGCCCTTGAACTCATTGAGCGCCGCGGCCGCCGCCGCCACGTCGACGCCGCACGCCTTCGCCGCGGCGACGGCCGCCAGCGCGTTGGCGACGTTGTGGCGGCCGGGCATGGCGAGCCGGACTTCGGCCCGCGCCGCGGTGTCGCTGTCGGTGACGGTGAACTTCGCCCCTGTCGGCTCCGGCGTCAGATTCGACGCGGCGACGGTCGCGGCGGCGTCGTTGAGGCTGAAAGTGAACGCGCGCGGACCGGAGGCATTCTCCAGAATCGCGACGGTTTCGGCGTCGTCGAGGTTGAACACCGCCGTCTCCGCCTTGGCGACGAAGTCCGAGAACAGCGCCCGCAGCTCCTCCAGCGTCTTGTGGTCGAGGCTGACGTTGGTCAACACCGCGACCGCCGGGTCGAACAGCGCGATCGAGCCGTCGCTTTCGTCGACTTCGGACACGAACACGTCGCCCGCCCCCACCGCCGCGCTGGCGTAGGGCGCGTCGGGGGTGACGAAATTCGGCATCACGGCGCCGTTCATGATCGTCGGCGCGAGCCCCGCGTGATGCAGAATCCAGCCGGTCATGGCCGTGGTCGTCGACTTGCCCGACGTGCCGCCGACCGCCACCGCGCGCGGCGCCGCGTTGAACAGCTCGGCCAGAGCTTCGGCGCGCGTCAGCCGCCGGCAGCCGAGGCGGTTGGCGGCGGCGACGTCCGGCACCGTGTCCTCCACCGCGGCGGAGGCGACGAGCACCTGGTCGCCGGAATCGAGCCCGGAGCCGTCCTGCGGAAACAGCGAAATCCCTTGCGCGCGCAGAAACGCGAACTTCGACCCGGTGCGGCCCTGGTCGAGGGCGCGGTCGGAGCCCGCGACGTCGCACCCGGCGGCGCGCAGGATCAGCGCCAGCGGCAGCATGCCGCTGCCGCCGACGCCGCAGAAAAAGTATCGCTTGGCGTCCGGCATCGCCGGTTGGCTATAACGGGCCCGCGACCACGGCAAGCGCGCTTTGGGGGAGAACCCGCGTATGGCGAAGGAAAGCTTGACGATCGGCGTCGTCGCGCCGGCCGCCCGGATCGAGCCGGAGCTGGCGGCGCGGGTCGAGGCGCTGGCGGCGACGCTGTTTCCCGACGCGCCGCCGACGCTGCGCGTGCACCCGCAATGCTTCCAGTCCGCCGGCCATTTCGCCGGGACCGACGCCGAGCGTTCGGCGGCGTTCCTGGACTACGCCAACGACCCCGACGTCGACGCGATCTGGTTCGCGCGCGGCGGCTACGGCTCCTGCCGCCTGTCCGACGGTCTGTTCGCGGCCCTCAACGACGCGGCCCGGGCCAAGACCTACATGGGCTATTCCGACACCGGCTCGCTGCTCGGCCGCTTGTACAAGGAAGGGATCGGAACCGTCGTCCACGGGCCGATGCCCGCCGACCTCAATCGCGGCGACGGCGGCCACGATCCGGCGCCGGCGCGGCCGACGGCGGACGCCGGCCGCGACGCCGTCGCCCGCGCGCTTCGGTTCCTGGTGTCGCGCGACGCCGCGGCGCTTGAGCCGACCGCGGCCGGGGGCGACAAGACGGCGGCGTTCAACCTGACGATTCTCGCCCACCTCGTCGGCACGCCCTGGGCGCCGGACCTGACCGACCACGTGGTGATGCTCGAGGACGTGTCGGAATACCTGTACCGCATCGACCGCGCGTTCTTCACCGTCACGTCGTCGCCGCTGGTGCGCAAAGCCAAGGGGATCAAACTCGGCCGCGTCTCCGACGTGCTGGAGAACGACACCGCCGACTTCGTCTTCAGCGAAGAAGAGATCGCGAAAACCTGGTGCGCGCGATCGGGCATCCCCTACCTCGGCCGCGCCGACATCGGTCACGACGCCGCCAACAAGGTGGTGGTGTTCGGCGGCGCGGCGCGCGCCTAGGCGAGCGCCTTGCGCACCTCGGCGGCCAGCCCGCGGCTTACCGGAACGGCGCCGCCGTCGTCCATTTCCAAGGTGTATCGACTTCCAGGAGCGACGCGAAGCCGTCGTGCGCGGACGATGTTGACCAGGTGCGAGCGGTGCACGCGCATCAGCGGCGCCGGGGCCGCGTCGGCGACGGCGGACAGGGTCACGCGCACGAGTTCGCGCGCGCCGTCGTCGAATTCGATCTCGGCGTAGTTGCCGGCCGCGTGCACGGCGCGGATTGTTTCGACCGGCCAGGACAAGCCGCCGTCCAAACAGAGCCGCGCGGATTCGTCCGGCGGCGCGGCGTCGGCCGTGCGCTCGCCGACGGTGCGCGCCAGGGCGTCCGCCGCCATGACCGCGAACGCGAGCGGCGCCAGAGCATAGATTCCGTTGTCGAAAAAATCTCGGTTGGCCGCGAGCATGAACGGAATCCAGGCCGCGAACATCGCCGTCAGCGACAGCGCGGGTCCCGGGCGACGGCGCCGGTGCAGCACCAGGCCGGCGCCGGCGGCGAGCAGCAGCGCCGCCAGCCCCGCCGCAGCGCGCGGCCCTTCGCCCGGCGCCAGCCAGAACAGCAGCGGCGTCGCCAGCACCGCCGCCCACAACAACCGCCCTCGCCGCCAAACGCCGTAGCGCGCGGCGGCGTATCCGTTGACGGCGATCCCGAACGCGTACGCCGAAACGCCGATGAGGAACTGGCGCTCGCCGTGCCACGTGTAGGCGTAGTTGACGACGACGCGGCTGACTTCGAAGCCGAAGGCGGCGATCAGGCACGCCGCCGCGGCCGCCGCCCAATAGGCCGAACGCCCCGCCTCGCCGAACCGGCGCGCGTACAAGAACACGCCGACGAACGCCAACAGCAGGCCGGACTGGGTCGCCGCCAGCCAGTAGGACCCGAGCCGCCGGCGCGCGTCGGCCTCGTGGTCGGTCACGTCGAGCCAGTGGAACAAGCCGTCGGGTGCGTAGCCGGCATGGTGCGCGGACACGAACATCAAGAGATCGTTGCGACCGGGGCGGGCGGCGTCGCCAAGGCGGATCGAGGCGTCGATCGGCCCCGCGACCTCGCCGGCCGGGTCCAGCGCCGGGGTCCCCTTGGCGCCGACGCGGACGCCGTTGAGCCACACCTCGGCCGAAAACGGACCGGATAGGCGCAGGCCGAGAACACGGTCGTCTAGATCCGACGCGCTCAAGTCGAATCGCGCCGCCACCCAGGTCGCCTCGGCGGCGTGCGGCGTGTCCCACCACGGCGCGGAGACCCAGGCCCCGACCTCGTCCGGCAGACCGCCGTCAGGGGCGACCTGCGCGCGCTCGACGGTCGCAAGGTGCTCGACGCGATAAATCTGAGACGAGCCCGCGGCGACGCCGACGCCGACCAGACCGGCGAGCGCGAACGCCCAGGCCCATCCTGGAATCCACGCCACCGCCGCCAGCGGGTTCGACCATGAGCGATCGGCGTCTAAGCTGAGCATTTCACCCCAAATCCGCGCCGCCGGTCTTTTCCGCGAACGCCATTCCGGCCAGACCTGTGCGGCGACTAAAGCGAGAATTCAACGCCGGCGCAAAGTCGGCCGTCTTCGGAGTTCGGCATGAAAAACCTCTTTCCCGCCGCCGCCGCGTGTTTTTCCGCGGCGTGCGCGACATCCGCCGGCGCCGGCGGCGCCGGTCAAGACGCCGACCCGCGATTCGCCGCGATACGAGCCTACGCGGCGGACTACGCCGCGCTCGCGTCTTTCGACGGAGTGATTCTGATCGCCGAAGGCGACGTCATCGTCTTTCACGAGGCGTTCGGAAAAGCCGACCACCGCTTCGACCGTCCGATGACCACCGACGCGAGGTTCCGCATCGCCTCCTTGTCCAAGCAATTCACCCAAGGCGCGGTCGCGCGGCTGGTCGATCGCGACCTCATCGACCTCGACGTTCCGGTGGCGACCTATTTGCCGGAGTTTCCCAACGCCGACCGATTCACGGTTCGCCAGTTGCTCGAGCACAGCTCCGGCGTGGCGCACACCAACCGCCTGGACTGGATGGTGATGACGGAGGGCATGACGCTCGACCAGATCATCGCCAGGCTCGCCGAAGAGCCGCTGGATTTCGAACCGGGCAGCTCCAGCCGCTACTCGAACGGCGGCTACGCCGTCGCCGCGGCCGTCATCGAGGCCGTTTCGGGCTTATCGTACGCGGACGTCGTGCGCGCGGAGTTCGCCGACGACGGCTTTCCGTCCGTCGGCCACGAGCCCCCCTACGCGGTCGTGCCGGGATTGGCGCACAGCTACGCGCCAGGCCCGAAATACGGCGAGCGAACGGAAGCGACGACCTACGTCGTGGCCAACCGCATCGGCGGCGGTTCGCTGCACGCCACGGCGCAGGACGTCTACCGCTTTTTCCGCGCGAGCTTCACCGGCGGTCTCGTCTCCGAAGCGATGACGGAGACTCTCTTCGGCATGCCCGAGGACGGCGACATCCTGATCACCGGCCGCTCGCCGGGCGCGCTGTCTCAAATCTACTTCGACGAAAACGACGACCTCACGGTCGTGACCTTGTCATCGAATTCGTCCTGGACCGGCAGCTTCAACGCCGACGTGACCGCGCTCTACCGCGGCGAAGTCCTGGCTCTGGAGCCGGTCGTCGCCGCGCGCGAACCGCTCACGCCGAAGGAACTGGCGGCGATTCCGGGTCGCTTCACGCCGGACCGGTTCCGCTGGAACGTCGAGATCCTTGCTGAAGACGGCCGCCTGGTCTGGACGCAGGACGACATCCGCACCGCGTTCGCCAAAACCGAAAGCGGCCAATTCCATTTGCCGATCTGGGATTGGCTGTGCGCCTTCGACGACGGGCACGCCCGCTTCACCTGCGGCCTGCGCTACCCGCGGGAGAACGCGGTCGAATTCGTGTTTACGCGCGCGGACGGCTAGCGCCGAAGAGGCTGGTCCCGGGCGTCGCGCGTCATGCTGACAATTGGGTCTTGTCCGCGGCCGGCAGGAGATCGACGACGATTCCACCGGCCGCGGCGGCGGGGTCCTGCGTTCGGACCGTCGAAGCGGCGCAGGTGCGCGGCGGGCGAGAGCGTGATTAAGTCCGGCCTCCCGAAACGGCGAGACGGACACGAGACATGGCGCATTGGAGCCGCCGCATCAAAGGTTGGTTTTGGCTCGGGTGCGGGTCGATCGGCGCCGGGACGGTGGCGTTGCTCGCCCTTGGCACGGGGCTGTTCGGCTTTCAGCTGTTTCAGCTTGAATGGCGGCCGCAAGGCCGGACGGATCTGCGCTTTCAGCGCGTCGAGCTGCCGTTCAGCAATCAGATCGACCTCAGCGAGACCACCGGGTCTCTGCCCTTCATGGCGGCGGTCGCCATCGACCTCGACAACGACGGGCGCGACGAAGTCGTGCTCGGCGGCGGACGCGGGCAGGCGGACGGCGTGTTCCGGTTCGACGGCGGCGCTTTCGTCGATGTCGGCGGCGAGCACGCGCTGACCAAGGCCGACGACGACGCGACCATGGGCGGCGCCTCGATCGACGTCGACGGCGACGGTTTCACCGACCTGTTCTTGGCGCGGGAGAGCGGCGTTTGGCTGTTTCGCAACATCGGCGGCCGGCTGTCCGGCGGCCGGCTCGACCTGGAGCTGGATCCGACGACGACGCCGATCTCCATCGCCCTCGGCGACGTCAACGGCGACGGCGCCGTCGACTTCTACGTTTCCGGGTACGTCCGAAACGATCTGGTCGAGGGGCAGACCGTCTTCACCCGTCCCTACGGCGGCTACAGCCACCTGTTCGAAAACGACGGCGCCGGCGGCTGGCGCGACGTGTCGGAGGCGTACGGGGTTTGGCGGCGGCACAACACGTTCACCGCCGTGTTCGCGGACGCCGACAACGACGGCGACGCCGACCTCGTGGTGGCGCAGGACACCGGCGTCGTCGAGACCTATGAGAACACCGGCGCGCCGCCGTTGCGGCGCGTCGACAACCCGTCGGTCAATTCCTACCCGATGGGAATCGCGGCCGGCCATTTCGACGACGGCGACCTCATCGACTTTTATTTCTCCAACGTCGGCCACACCTTGCCGACGGCGCTGACCCGCGGCGACCTGCCCGACGACGCGCCGTTCAACCCCGACTACATGCTGTTTGAAAACCAGGGCGGCCTGCGGTTCGCGGACGTCGCCGCCGCGCGCGGCGCGGCGCGGCTTGGATTCGGCTGGGGCGTGGTCGCCGCGGATCTCGACCTCGACGGCTGGGAGGATCTGGTCGTCGCTCAGAATTACGCCAAGTTCGGCCAACCGCTGGTGTTCCACCGCTACGCCGGCAAGATCTTGCTCAACCGTGACGGCGGGCGATTCCAGCCGGTCGAAAAGCGCGCCGGCGCGGCCAACCGGCTGTTCGCTATCGCGCCCCTGATCGGCGACTTCAACGGCGACCATCTGCCGGACCTGGTGTGGGCGAACCTCAACGGGCCGGCGCGGGCGCTGATCAACATCGACCGCGAGCGCAACTGGATCGAAGTCCGCCTGCCCGACGTCGCCGCGTCGCTCAACGCCCGGATCACGGCGCGCGTCGGCGAGCGGCGGATCCACCGCCAGACGGTGGCGAGCCAGGGGCTGGCGTCGGATTCGTCGTCGGTGATCGTGATCGGCCTCGGCCGGTCCGAGTCCGCGGACGAGGTGCGGGTAGCCTTCGCGGACGGGCGCGAGCGCGTGTTCGAAAACGTCGCCGCGGGCGCCGTTCTGCGGCCGGGAGACGCGCCATGACGGCCCCCCGCGCCGCGCCGCCCAACCTGGCGATCTGGGCCGGAATCGCCGGCTTCGTCGGGGCGGTCGCGGTCGGAGTCGGCGAAGGCCTGATCCAAATGAGTCCCGGCGCCGACTACACCGATCCGAGCTACGCCTACTTCGGCCTCATCGAGCCGGCGCGGCTGACCGTCGGCCACTACGTGTCGGTTCTCGCGGCCCCGCTGTATCTGCTCGGCTATTGGCATCTGTCGCGCAATCTCGCGCCCGACCGTCCCAAGCTCGCCGCGGTGCTGTTCGGGGTGGCGGCGTACGCGTTCATCATCGGCGCGGTGTGGCTGGGGGAACGCTATTTTCTCGCCCGCACCGTCCACGCCGTCGCCGCCGGCGACGCGACTCCGGCGCTGCTGGCGGACTTCGCGCGCCACAACGAGCCGTTCGTCAACGTCCTGCGCGCCGCCATGGCGGTGATCT